>JBKJQK010000232.1:0-6285 GCA_046594095.1 Anaerolineae bacterium
GGCCGGCCGGAGCGGGATCGGACCGATCACCCAGTTTGACGCCAGCGCGCTCCCGGTCCGGATCGCGGGCGAGGTCAAGGGTTTTGATCCGCTGAATTACCTCGAACCCAAAGAGGCGCGCCGCATGGCCCGTTGCTCCCATTTCGCCATTGCCGCCGCGCAAGAAGCGATGGATGACTCGGGCCTGGCGATTGGCCGGGATGTCCGTGCCGACAGGGTGGGGGTTGTGATGGGCACGGCTCTGGGTGGTTTCGAGATGTCGCACAGCGGCATGGTTGAGCTGCAGACACTCGGCTACCGCCGGGTGAATCCGTTTGCGCTCCCGGCGGCGTTGCCCAACGCCCCAGGCCATCACATCAGCACCCGATTTGGGGCAAAAGGGCCGCTCAGCACGGTGGTGGCGGCCTGCGCATCGGGGACCCAGTCGATTGGTGACGCGGCCGAGATGATCCGGCGGGGGAAGGTGGATGCCGCTTTTGCCGGCGGGGTGGAGGCGACCGTCATCGACGGCGCTATCGCGGCGTTTTCGCTTATGCGCGTTCTGAGCATGAAGCACAACGATGATCCGACCCATGCCGCCCGGCCATTTGACCTGAATCGGGATGGGTTCTGCTTTGCCGAGGGTTGCGTCGTGTTGATGCTGGAGGACTATGACCGGGCCCGGGCGCGGGGAGCGAAGATCTACGCTGAGTTTCTGGGGATGGGCGTCTCGTCAGACGCCCATCATATTGCGATTCCTGACCCGGAAGGCGCGGGCGTGATCCGGGCCATGACCTGGGCGTTGGATGATGCCCACCTTCGCCCGCATGAGATCAACTACATCAACGCGCATGGATCCGGAACGCCCACGGGCGATCCGATCGAGACCATGGCCATCAAGACCGTACTGGGCGACCACGCCCGGTCGGTCCCGATCAGCAGCACCAAGAGCATGGTCGGGCATGCGATGGGGGCCTCCGGCAGCATCGAGGCGATGAGCACGATTCTGTCGATGCGGCACTCGATCATCCCGCCGACGATCAACCTCAACACGCCGGATCCTGAGTGCGATCTCGACTATGTGCCCAATGTGGCGCGCCACACCGATGTGAGCATCGCGCTTTCAAATTCAATTGGCCTTGGCGGTCAGAATGCCACCATCGCCTTTGGCAAGGTCTAGATATTCATGCGTATTTCCGCCGACGACAAGAAAATCAAACGCAACGCGACCCTGGCCCGGGCCATCATCATCGGCTCGCTGGTGATCATCGGCGGGCTGTTCGTGCTTTCGCTGCCCGGGACCAATTTCCTGACGCGCGATCCAGAGACTTTTCAGATCGTCTACATCGGCATGATCGCCTTGATGCTGGTCGTGTTCATGATTTCGCGCGTGGGACTGGTCTACGCCAACCGGTATTTATCGCCTTTCCGGCCGGAGCGTGTCTTGCGCGAGAGCCTGAAGGGACTCGATCGGAAATATGCGTTGATGCTGCTTCGGAAACCAGTTGACTATTACCTCATCGAGCCGGGCGGAATAACGGTTTTTGTCTGCAAACAGCAGCGTGGAAAGGTGAGCTACGCGGGCGGAAAGTGGAAGAAGGCTGGCGGCGGGCTCTCCTCGTTCTTTGCCAGCGAGGAACCGCTGGGCGATCCGTTTGCCGAGGCGACCGAAGCGATGACCAAGTTGACGGCGATGTTGGCCGAGAAACTGCCGGCGTTGAAGATCCCCATCCAGGCGGTTGTCGTATTCACGCACGCCGAGGCGAAGCTCGACGTGGAGCCCACTCCGACTGCGGTGATGCTCCCGCCCGACCTGAAGGACTACTTCCGGGGCGCGGGCAAGCGCCGCGATCTGCCGGCGTCGATTCAGCGCAGCGTGCGAGCGGCGCTTGACGCGCCCGAAATTCCGGCGGCGGAGCAGGGGTAGCTGGCGCGGTTGTGAACGTGGGTATTGATGTTCTGGTGAACGATCTTTCGCTCCCGTTGTGGGCGGCCATCCCGCCACGCGAGGCAGCCCGCCTTGCGATCGAAACGTCGGATGCCCTGGATCGCCGTCTGGAGAACTACGACCCGGCGCTACTCAAGCTGGTCTTTGAGGTCAATGAGCGCTGGGTGGTTCGTGCCCTGCACCGCAACGAGCACCTCGGCGCGTGTGACGCGGCGCTCGCCAGTCAGCCTGATTGAGTGCGCGAAGATACCCGTCGGATCAAGGTCATTGAGGTTCGAACGGCCGTCCCGGGCGCGGCAATGGAGGAAATCGAGATGGAAATGAAAGTGGCAATCGTGACGGGCGCGGGCAGCGGGGTGGGGCGGGCAGTCTCGCAGGCGCTCCTCGCCGATGGCTGGCACGTCGCGCTCGCGGGCCGGCGCGAAGACGCGCTGGCAAAAACCATTGCGGAGGCAGGCCCGGCCGGCGCGCGCGCACTCGCAGTTTCGACCGACATTCGCGATCCGGAATCGGTTCGAAGCCTGTTTGCGGCGACTCTCAAGGCGTTCGGCCGCATCGATCTGCTCTTCAACAACGCGGGCGTGGGCGTGCCCGGCCTGCTCGAAGACGTTACGTTTGAGCAGTGGAAGGCGGTCGTCGACACGAACCTGACAGGGGCGTTCCTGTGCACCCAGGAGGCCTTTCGCGCGATGAAGGGCCAGAATCCGCCGGGCGGACGGATCATCAACAATGGCTCGATCTCGGCCCATACGCCCCGCCCGGATTCCGCGCCGTATACCTCCACCAAACACGCCATCACGGGTTTGACAAAATCAACCGCTCTGGACGGCCGGAAATACAACATCGCCTGCGGCCAGATCGACATCGGGAACGCGCTGACCGAAATGACGACGCGAATGACCCAGGGAATCAAGCAGCCCAATGGCGAGCTTGCGATCGAGCCGACCATGGACGTTCAACACGTCGCCAATGCTGTCGTTCACATGGCAAGTTTGCCGCTGGACGCGAATGTGTTGTTTATGACCGTTATGGCGACCCGGATGCCGTATGTGGGGCGCGGGTAGGCCGGTCTGGTCCGTACAATGCCCCCATGAACTCGCCCGCCGCCGTGGCCGCCGGGAGCGTCCCGCCGAGTCCCGCGTCCGCGCCGTGGCGCGGGATCGGTGCCCTGACCCTCTTGCGTTTCGCGGGCGACACGGCCATCCGCGCCCCGGTGCCGTTTGTCATTTTTATCGCCGCGGCCTACGGCGCGCCCCCCGAAAGCGCGGGCTGGCTTGCAGTGGCGCTCGGCATGGCGGGCTTGATTTCGCCTCTTGCCAGTGTTATTGAGCGCCGGCTTGGGTCCCGGCGGAGCATTCTTATCTCGGCGGCGCTCTTTTCGCTCAGTTGTTTTGCGCTCGCGATTGCGCCGACATTTGGCGCGGCTTTGCTCTTGTGTGTGGTGCTGAGCCTGGGACGCAGTCTTATCGGTCCACAGGCCCAGGCCTATGTGGCAGACAGCGTCCCGTTTGAGCGGCGCGGGGCGGCGCTCGGCGTACTCGAGCTCGCATGGGCGTTGTCATGGGTGCTCGGCGTGCCAATGTTTGGGTTTCTTGTCCAGCGGGCTGCGTGGTGGTTGCCGTTCTGGGTTATCGGCGTGATTGCCCTGGCCGGCACATGGGCGGTGTTGCGTTTTGCCATTACTCATGATCACGCCCGGGCGCTCGCGACGCGAGTCAAGCCGGACGGAATCGCCAGCCTGCTTCGGCACGGCCCGGCCCGACGAGTGCTTATCCTTGGGTTCGGAATTGTCCTTTCCATGCACGCGGCCATCCTCGTCTATGCGCCGTATCTGGTGAGCCGCTACGATTTGTCGGCTGAGCAACTCGGGCTGATTTCCATCGTGCTTGGCATCGCCGATATTCTGGCGGAGATGCTTATTATCTTCGCCCTCGACCGAATTGGGAAACGGCGCTCTGTGCTATTGGGCTGCGGACTGATGGCAATTGGCTTTGTGGCCTTCCTCGGAGCCGCTTCGCTTGCGCTCTCGATTGGCGCGCTGTTCGTGGTCTTCCTGGGTTTTGAGTACGCGATCGTGTCGACCCTTCCGATCACGACCGAAGTACTGCCTTCCTCCCGGATCGCCATGGCCGGAAGCTTTGCGGGTGTGACCGCCGCGGCGCGAACGATCGCCGCCCTGATTGCGATCCCGCTATTTTTGCGGGCCGGTTTGGGCGGCGTCATCGCGCTGAGCTTGACGGCCCTCACGGTCGCGGTCGCCGCCTTTTGGGCGGTTCGGATCGACAGCGCGCCGCGGCGGCTGGATGTTGCGCACTAGGCCTGGGGTCTTTGGCCCCGCCAAATCAAAGGCCGGGTTTAATTCTCCAGCCCGCTCGATACGTGGCGCCGCCTGTTTGGTCGCGTGGGGGTCGCCCTCGTTCGCGACTCCGCTTTCATTCATTCGATCGTCACCCGGATGAACGGAACGGGCGGGGCGACCTTCGGCTATCATCGCCCAAGCGGGCAGTTTCTTTCGGATGTAAGGGGCGGGCAGATTGGCGGCGAGAAATATGATTGAGAACTTGCGGCGCGCCAACTGGCGACGCTGTACTAAAGGCATGGTGACGTGAGCGACCTTCAATTTTCCCCTCGAGACCGGGCTATGCTGGCCGGTGAGCTGGGTCCGGCGCCCCAACTTGCCATGCGCATCGTCGGGCGCATGGCCGCTGTCGCCGGAGCAGCGTCCCTGTTGGATATCGAAGGCGCGCACATCGACAGCACGGTCTATATCGGCGCGGCAGGGCTGGCGTTTGCCGAGCGCCTGGCAGGGCTTGGGGCCAAAGTCGTTGTGCCCACGACCCTCAACGTCAGCGGGCTGGATGAGCATCACTGGCGCGAATGGGCCGTCCCCGAGGAGTGGGCCCGCGGGGCCCATCGGCAGATGCTTGCCTACCAGTCGATGGGGACGGTCCCAACCTGGACGTGCGCGCCGTATCAGACTGAGCTCCGCCCGAGGTTTGGCCAGCAGTTGGCCTGGGGTGAGTCAAACGCGATTGCCTTCGCCAACAGCGTCATCGGGGCGCGGACCGAGCGCTACCCGGACCTGTTCGACGTCTGCTGCGCCATCACCGGGAGGGTTCCCGCCACGGGCCTGCATTTGACCGAGAACCGGGCCGGCCAGGTTCTGATGCGGCTCCGCGGCATCCCGCCCGCCCTTCTGGCCCGTGATGATTTCTATCCGGTCCTCGGCCACTTGATGGGGCAGTTGGCCGCCGCACAGATCCCCGTTATCGAAGGGCTTGACGCGCGTCCGGCCGAGGACCAGCTCAAGGCGATGGCGGCGGCTGGCGCGTGCTCGGGCGCGGTGGCACTGTTCCATATTGTTGGGGTAACCCCAGAAGCGCCGAGCCTTGTTGCCGCCCTGCAGGGTGGCTCGCCCGTTCGGGTGATCGATGTGGACATGCCTGCCCTCCGCGCCGCCCGGGCGGAGCTGACCCACGTCGACCCCGGCGGACCGCCAGCATTGAGAATGGTTGTACTTGGCAGCCCGCACTTCTCTCTGGCCGAATTTCAGCGTCTCGGGCCGTTGGTTTCGGGACGCCGGCGCCACCCGGACACGGAGTTCCTGGTGACGAGCAGCCGGGCGATGACGGCCCTGGCGGATCGGATGGGCGTCCTTGGGCCGATCAGGGATTTTGGCGCAAAACTGACCGTCGACACCTGTATTCTGACGACGCCCATGCTGCCGCCCGAGATCGACACCCTGATGACGAACTCGGCCAAGTTCGCCTACTACGCGCCCGGGCTGCTCAACAAGCGAATCACGTTCGGGAGCCTTGAGGACTGCGTCGACTCCGCCGTCGCCGGAGAGGTTGTCCGCGATGAATCCGCCTGGGAGTTAGCATGAAGACCCTGCGCGCCGTCTCGGTTGTCCCTGGTCAGGTTACCGGCGAGGTCCTCGCATCGTCGGAGCCGATCTCTTTCTGGGGCGGCTACGACTGGCGCACAGGGGAAATCATCGACCGGCGCCACCCGTTGTCGGGTCAGATCGCGGCGGGCAAGATACTGGCCGTCCCAGGCAGCCGCGGAAGCTCCACAACGACGGCCGTTCTGCTCGAGGCGATCCGGGCCGGCACCGCGCCGGCCGCTATTGTCACGCTCGAGACCGACTTCTTCTTCGCGCTTGCTTCGGTTGTGGCCGAAGAGATGTTCGAGCTTCGTGTGCCGCTCTTCTGTGTTTCCCCCGCATTGTTTGCCGAGCTCGTGACGGGCGACACGGTGACGATTGTGGGGGAGGCCGCTGGAACAGAGTTGGGCGCTCACGTGGGGGGAGATGCCTAAATATGTCAACGATCCAGTCTGAGCACTTTGTCAAGGCC
>JBKJQK010000273.1:0-13627 GCA_046594095.1 Anaerolineae bacterium
GTCAAATCGGTCCTTGCTGAGCAGCGCGGCATGGTTGAGCGGATCGGCCGCCACCGGAAGCCCCCAGCCCTTGATCGTATAGGCGAAGACCACCGCCGGTTGGCGGGGTTCGGTCTCTGTGGCGTCCAAAACGCGCAGCAACTCGCGCAGGTCGTGGCCGCCCAGATTGGCCAGCAGGCCTGGGAGTTCGGCGTCGGTTACTTCAGCCAGGCAGGTGGCAATACCCTCGGCCTGGGGCAGGCGGCCCAGCGCCGCCCGGACAATGGCGCCGTCGCTGCGAATCAGGCTCTGATATTCTTCGTTGTCCATTCCGTCGATGGCGTCACGCAGGGCCGGCCCGCCCGGGCGCGCAAAGGCGGCCTGTAGGCGCACGCCGTATTTGGCCTCAAGCGTGCGCCAGCCACAGGCGGCAAAGATACGTTTGAGTTTTGCGGCTCGGATATGAGGGACGACCCGGTCGAGGCTCTGCCGGTTCAGGTCCACGATCCAGATCACGTTGTCCAGGGCCATGCTTTCGTCCAGCAGCATCTCCCAGATGTTCCCCTCGTCCAGCTCGGCATCCCCGCTCATCGTGATGAACCGCCTGGCCGTGGTCGCCCCAAAATGGGCTTCGGCATATTTCTGGGTCAGGGCGGCGAACACGGGCGCGGCGCTGCCCAGCCCCATCGAACCCGTCGAGAAATCCAACAGGGGCGGATTCTTGGTCCGGCTGGGGTAGCTTTGCAGCCCGCCAAACTCGCGCAAACGGCGTAGCTGATCCTCGGGAATGCCTCCCAGCAAATACATCAGCGACCAGAACGCCGGAGACGCGTGCGGTTTCGGGCAGACCCGGTCGCCATCCCGGAGGAACTTCAGGTATAGCGCGGTCAGAATGCTGACCGAGGACGCGGCCGAGGCCTGGTGCCCGCCCACCTTGACCCCGTCCAGGTTTGGCCGGACGTTGTTGGCGTGGTGGATCATCAGCGTCGACAGCCAGAGCGCACGCCGCTGAATACGCTCCAACGCTTCCAGCTCATCATCCGGGATTTGGCGCGAATAGGTCATGATCACAAAATTCAATTTGGTTTTGGCCCTACACGGGCTCAATCGTGTAGCTGATGATGTAGCCCCCGGGTCCGCCATTTGAGCGCTCTTCATGGGTGCCCTCGCCCCACTTCTCGGCCGGGGTATAGCGCCGGTTAACGATGCCGGACTGTTGATCGTTGTCAAAGCCGGGCTGGCCCATCGAGCGCACCCCGTTGTCCTCGTCCACTCCGTTGACAAAGACGCTCAGGTTCGCATCGTCGGCGATCTCGACCACGATGCGTTTGTTCAGACGATACGACTTGCCGTGCGCGACGGTCTTTGTTCCCCGCGCGGGCCAGCGGCTGGTCTCGCCCGCCACGTCGAACTCCATCCACAGCGCATCGTCGAAGTCCGCCGACTCGTCGTGGAGGACCGAGACCTTGTTGAAGGTGACGGCGATTTCGCGGGTGCGCTTCGCCTTGGGCGCGACCGGATTCACCGGCAACGCCCGGGTCGCGATCGGCAGCCCGCTGAGATCGGCGATATCAGGCGGCGGAATCCGGGCCGCATAGTCCTGCACAAACCAGCCCCGCCAGACCTCATTACCGGGCGACGTCTCGTGAAAGTGGGGGTCGCCCATCTCGGACACCAGCGAGACGTTCAGATCGGGCCAGTTCACGTCGTAGATCAGGACCTCAATCCGCTCGGTGTCCGGATCGAAGTTGTAGCCATACGCGACTACTTGATGGTTGTGAGCGAGCTCTGAGACCTCATCTCCAAACACCAACCCGAGGGGCACGGGCACCCCGTTGTTGATGCTCCGCATGAGCTTGGGAAACTCGTCCTCGCGCGTCCAACGGGTCACACCGCGCCGAAGAAAAGTAGGGCCATCGGGCGTGAGCGACCACTCGAAGAACTTGATGGCGCTGAAGGTGGCGAAGGACT
The DNA here is from genome assembly GCA_046594095.1 of Anaerolineae bacterium. GTDB lineage: Bacteria > Chloroflexota > Anaerolineae > J036 > Brachytrichaceae > Brachythrix. The sequence goes on from JBKJQK010000273.1 coordinate 1,951, forward strand.
CGAGTTGGCGCCGATAGATATAGCCCGCCAGAGGATGCCCGTCGGGCGGCACGCCGCCAAACGCAACGAAGTCGCTCTCCTGGAAGGCCGGAACGGGCAGGTTCGCTCGAAAAAGATCCAGGACCGTGTAGGCCATCCCGCCGCACCGGCCATAGGTCGTAACCCTGTCTCCCCCCGGAAGCGTGACGATGGTGTTGACAAACCGGTTTGCAAATCGAAAGCCATGCGATTGCGGGTTGAAGCGCGTGGTTTGGCTGGGCATATGTGCTCGTGAATGAATTCGGCGGGCTATTCCTGCCCGCCGATACGGACGACCGCTCGGCCGCGGATGCCACCCGTGAGGATGGCCGCCGCGATCCGGCGCAGATCCTCGAGGGTGATTTCAAACCCAATTCGCTCCAGATCCGCAGGCCGGATCGACCCGGCCAGGCGCTCCCAGATGCACCGCCGAAGCGGCATTGGGCAGTTCACCGAATCGACCCCCAGCAGGCTCACCCCCCGCAGAATAAAAGGAAACACCGTAGTCGACAGGGACGTCCCGCCGGTAAGGCCGCACGCGGCCACGCCGCCGCCCGTGCGCATGGCGCGCAGGGCGTAGGCCAGCGTCGCGCCCCCCACCGAGTCGATCGCGGCCGCCCAACGTTCCTTCTCAAGTGGTTTCGGGTTGTCGCCTGAGACGTCCTCGCGGGACAGAATCTCAGTGGCGCCCAGGTCGCGCAGGAAAGCATGCTCATTCGTTTTGCCCGTCGAAGCCGCGACTTGATAGCCTGCCGCGGCCAGCGCACTGACGGCCAGGCTGCCCACACCGCCGGTGGCCCCGGTTACGAGGACTCTGCCCCGGTCAGGCGCCAAACCGTTGTGTTCCAGCAAATGGAGGGCCAGCCCGGCGGTGAATCCCGCGGTGCCCAGGACCATCGCCTGGCGAAGACTCAATCCGGCCGGCAGGGCCACAACCCAGTCGGCCTTGACCCGGGCATATTCCGCAAAACCGCCAAAGTGCGTAACTCCGAGGTCGTAGCTCGTGACGATGACGCGATCGCCCGGTTTGAACCGAGGGTCGCTGGAACTGACCACGGTTCCGGACAAATCGATTCCCGGCACAAACGGGTATTTGCGGACGATGTTGCCAGCGGGCGAGCAGGCGAGGCCGTCTTTGAAGTTCACCCCGGAGTAGGCCACTTGGATCAGGACCTCGCCGGGAGGAAGGTCGGCTTCGCTAAGAGTCTTGGTGCCGACTGAAAAACCTTCTGAAGTTTTGTCAACAATCAGAGCGCGGAAGGAAAGGCTCATGCTGGAATTATCACCCAGGTGCCGCCGGACCCCAGATAGGAGGGGCGTCGGTCTGCGTTTAGCCAGCATGCTAAACTCGCCTGAATGGACGATTTGGCGGCTCTTGTGCGGGCCTGGAGGACGCGGGCGATCTGGCAGCGTGGCTTGAGCCGGCTATTCCTCGGTCTGGCCTGCGGTCTGGGAGCGGCGCTTGCGCTGGCGATCGCGGCGCGATTCGTTCCGTTCATCAGCGTCCCCCGCCTCGCCGGGCTAAGTGTCCTGGCGGGCGGCATCGGCACCCTGGCTGCCCTCGGCCTGCCCTGGGCGCGTCTGGGGCAACGCACTCCCCTGTCGTGGGCGCAGGAGTTTGATCGCCGGCTGGGTCTGAAAGAGCGCCTGTCAACGGCCCTCGAAGCGCGCGAGGGCGGGCTCAACATCCGCAACGACGCGCTGCGCAACCTGCAATGGGCGGACACCCTCGATCGCGCGAATGCGATCAATCCTCGACGGAAAATTCCGTTGGCGGTCTCGCGCCGGGACGGCCTCATTTCCGGCGTCCTGATGCTGCTTCTCCTGGCCGCCATCTTTCTGCCCAATCCGCAACAGGCGGCCCTGGCCCAGCGCGAGAAGTTTCAGGAAGCAACCAAGGCCGAAGCCCAGCGTATCGCTGAAGTTGAGAAAGCCATCGAGGAATCCACGGTGTTGTCGGCCGACCAGAAAAAGTCCGCCCTGGACGCGCTCGACCAGGCCCGCCGCAAGCTCGAGAATCCAAATGTCACGCCCGAACAGGCTCTGGCAGCGCTCAACGACGCCCGGTCACGCCTCGACGCGCTCCAGGCTGAGTCGAACCCGGCCGCTCGCCAGGATCTGCGCGAAGCCGGTCAGGCTATGACACCGGATGAACTTACCCAGCGACTGGCCCAATCGCTCGCCCAGGGCGATTTTCAGAAAGCGGCCGAACAGATGCGCCAGCTGTCGAACAAGAACGGACAAGCCCTGACCGAAGGCGAGCGCCAGCGCGTCGCGAATCAGCTCGACGAAATGGCGCGCCAGGTCCAGGCCTCCGATACCCAACTCGCCAACCAGCTCCGCGAAGCCGCCCAAGACCTGCGCGAGGGAAAAGCGGAGGCGGCCCAACAACAGCTCGACAAGGCCTCCGACTCGCTGGACAAGGCGAGCCAGGCCGAGGCATCCGAAGAGCAGCTCGAGAGTGCCGAAGCGTCCGCCGCCGAGGCCCGCCAACGGGTTGCCGAAGCCTCCGGCCAGCCCTCCACGGCCAGGCCACCCCAGTCGCCCCCGACAGGAAACTCGTCCGAGTCGGGCCAGCCAAGTCCCGACCCGAGCCAGAGCGGCCAGCAGGGGCAGGGACAGGGCCAAAGCCAGGGGAATCCCCAGAATGGCGGGCAGAACGCCCAGCAAGGCGCGGATTCCGCCGGGGTTGGGGGCCAAGTTGGCCCGTCGGAGGACTCCGGAAGCGCGAGCAATGTCTACGCACCCGGCGCGCGCCTGAACCCGGCTGGTTCGAATGTGGTGCTGCCCGAGGCTCAAGGCAAATCGGTGCCCGATCCAAACAGCATACCGAAACCGGCCCTGCCCGGTAGCAGCCTTGTCCCGTATCAACAGGTCTTCCGGGAGTATGCCCGGACGGCCGATCAGGCGCTTCAAACTGGCGAGGTCCCGCCCGCGCTGCGCGACTACATCCGCGACTACTTCAGCGCTCTCGATCCCAAAAAGTGAGCGGCCCGGCCATTCGTGTCTGCCTAACTTGGCTTTCAGCTCGGATGCGCATTTGCAATTCACACAGGCATGGCAACAGGCGCGTTAGAAATGGAACTCATCAAGGTATCGGCTAACTCGAGATCGACCGCAGTGGCGGGCGCCATTGCCGGCGTCGTACGCGAGCACGGCCGGGCGGAAGTGCAGGCGATCGGCGCGGGGGCGGTCAATCAGGCCATCAAAGCGGCCGCGATCGCGCGAGGCTATCTTCTACTGAACGGCATCAGCGTGGTCGTCATTCCGTCGTTCGGCGAGGTCAAAATCGACGGCGCGGAACGAACGGCGGTCCGCTTCTCAGTCGAACCTCGGTAATCAACTCTCATTCAGACGCGCAAAATAAGGAAGGTGCGGGCCGGCCAAGATCGTTGGCCGGCCCGCACCTTCCTTACTTTGTGCCTCGTGTATCCAGGCGGGAAACCTCAGCCCGTGATGGCGCCGTCGCAGGCTGGGCCGACCAACTTGGCGTATTTGGCCAGCGCGCCGGTGGTGTAGTTCGGCGCGGGACGCGTCCAGGCCGCCATCCGGGCAGCCATTTCCGCGTCGGTCAGCGCAACCGACAGAACGCCATGGGCCGGATCTGTCGCATCCAACGTGATGATGTCGCCGTCATGGACTGCCGCGATCGGCCCGCCCACGAAGGCCTCCGGGCCGACATGACCGACCATGAGACCGCGGGTCGCGCCGCTGAACCGTCCGTCGGTGAGGAGCGCGACGTCGTAGCCCAGCCCCTGCCCGGTAATGGCCGCGGTGACCGAAAGCATCTCGCGCATCCCAGGACCGCCGCGAGGCCCCTCGTAGCGGATCACAACCACATCACCTTTGTTGATCTTGCGCTGTGAAACGGCCTCTGCGCAGGCCTCCTCGCTGTCGAAGACGCGGGCCGGGCCGACGTGCTTGAGATTGGCGACGCCCGCAACCTTGACCACGCCACCCTCGGGGGCCAGATTGCCCCGCACGACGACCATCCCGCCGGTCGCCCGGAGCGGATGCGCCACGGGGAAGACGACGTCCTGGCCGGTGAGTTCCTCGGCGTTCTTGACGCCCGTCATATTTTCGCGCAGGGTTTTGCCGGTGACGGTCATGACGTCGCCATGCAGAAGCCCGGCGTCGAGAAGCGTCTTCATCACGACGGGCACGCCGCCGATCTTGTGCAGGTCCTCCATCACGTACTTGCCGCCCGGGGTCATGCTGGCAATATGAGGGGTTCGGAGATTGATCCGGACGATATCATTAAACGTCAGGGTCAAACCTGCTTCGCGGGCGATCGCCGGAAGATGCAGAGCGATGTTGGTGCTTCCGCCCATCGACACCGCCACGGCGAGCGCATTTTCGAGCGCTTCCCTGGTCATGATGTCGCGGGCGAGAATGCCGCGCGAAACAAGGTTCATGAGCGCCTGGCCGGTCTTGTAACCCATCTCCAGGCGCTCCATTTCAACGGCCGGCGGGGACGCGCTCCCGGGCAGGGCCATCCCGATGGCTTCGCTTACGCTGGCCATGGTGTTGGCCGTGAACAAGCCGCCGCACGAGCCGATGCCGGGGCAGGCCGAGCATTCCAACTCGTACAGATCCGCGTCCGACATCTTGCCGGCCTGGTGGAGGCCAACCGCCTCATACACATTCTGAATGGTGACATCCCGGCCCTGAAAACGCCCGGGCTTGATCGTGCCGCCATAGATAAAGATGCTCGGCAGATTGAGCCGGGCCATGGCCATGAGCGTGCCCGGAAGGCTCTTGTCGCAGCCGGCCAGGCCGACCAGCGCGTCGTAACAGTGCGCCCGCATCATCAGCTCGATGGAGTCGGCGATGACTTCGCGGCTGACGAGCGAAGCCTTCATCCCCTGATGCCCCATCCCGATGCCGTCCGAGACACTGATCGCCACGAACTCGCGCGGCGTGCCGCCATTTTCGGCAACGCCGCGCTTGGCGTATTGAGCCAAATCGTGCAGGACCATATTGCACGGTGTGGCTTCATTCCAGGTGCTGGCGACACCCACCAACGGCTGGGCGAGCTCGCGATCACCCAAACCCATCGCGCGCATGAAGGCGCGGTGCGGGGCGCGGGCGGCGCCATCCAATTCGTGGCTGCGGATTCTTCCGGTTGACGACATTTCGGACTTACTCCTTTTCGCTGCGAAGATATCCCACAGCGGCGTGTGGGATATGGGTTGGGATTACTCTGCGAGGGCGATGATACCAAGCGGGGCTGCTGTTTGCGCCGGGATGCGGAAACCAACGGAAGAAAGACGGATTCTTGAGAGGAGACATGGAAACGTTCAGTGGATATTAAGCCGAATGCCACAGGATAGCCCCATGATCCGATTGACCTTTCTCGCCGCGGGCGCGCTTGCCCTCACCCTGGCAGCCTGCGCCCCGCCGCAGACCCCTACCCTCGCCCCGACCGCCACGCCAGCGCCCGGCACGCCGACGGCAGCGCCCCCTGCCGCGATGGTCGCGCCGACTGCGACCGTCATTCCGACCGCAACCCCCGTTCCGCCCACGGCCACATCGTCTCCGACGCCGACCCCCACCCCACACCCGCTGAGCATCAAAGCCGGGCGGAAGACGGCGTATCCGGGCAGCCCGATCAAGATCGAGCAGACACTGCCTGCCGGCGCAAATTACAGCCGCTATGTTGCCTCTTACCTGTCCGAGGGCTACAAGATCTATGCCCTGCTGACCATCCCAAATGGCAAGAAACCGGCGACGGGCTGGCCCGTGATTGTGTTCAACCACGGCTATATTCCGCCAGCGCAATACCGCACGACCGAGCGCTACGTCGGGTATCAGGATGCGTTCGCCCGGGATGGCTATATCACGTTCAAATCGGACTACCGGGGCCATGGAAGCTCGGAGGGCCCGGCGGCAGGCGGGTATGGCTCAACCGGTTACACGACCGACGTGATGAACGCGGTGAGCTCCCTCAAGGCCCATCCCGATGCGGATCCGAATCGGATGGGAATGTGGGGCCATTCGATGGGCGGATACATCACCCTGCGGGCGATGGTTCTGGCGAAGGATATCAAGGTCGGGGTGATCTGGGGCGGAGTCGTCGCGTCGTACCCCGATATCGTCGAGCGCTGGACGCGCCGGGGGGGTCAGCCACCCGCGCCGGCGTCGATTCCGGCCGGCGCGCGCCGCTGGCGGGAAGATCTGGTGACCACCTATGGTTCACCGGCGGCCAATCCCTCCTTCTGGGGCTCGATTTCAGCCAACACCTACCTGGCGGACCTGTCCGGTCCGATCCAGCTGCACCACTCGGTAACCGACGAGGAAGTCCCGGTGGCATTCTCGATCAGCCTGGCCGAGCGGATGAAGACCGCGGGGCAAACGGTCGAACTCTTCCAGTATCCGGGCGATGACCACAACATCAGCGCCAATTTCGGGGCTGCCATCACCCGCTCGGTCCAGTTCTTCAACAAGATGCTGAAGAAGTAGCCGCGACAGCCACGCTATTTCCTGGGGATCCGGCTCGATAGTTGATCGACGACGATTTGAGCCGCCAATTCCTGACCCGCCGGAATCGCGATTGAAACACACTCCGTTCGCCACAAACGAGACCCGGTGATGACATCGCGCCCACTTGTAGCTTCGGCATACGGGATGTCCAGGTACGAACGTCCGGACTCGTAATGGCTCCGAAGATCGATCTTTACCGCATCCAGCCTCGCTCCCGGGGTGCCCCAGAGAACGAGATCGCCATCTAAATACGCGGAACCGGGGGCAATGATGCTTCGGGTGTCCCCGTTGTCCCAATCCACGAGCACGTCTTTGCCTTGCAGCGGCAGTTTGATCCGCCGATATCGAAAATAGTAGACGCCCGCCAAAATCAATCCAGTGAGGGCCAGGCCGATTCCAAGCGGAAAGCCAAACATACTGTCCATGCCACGCAGGACGCCCATGCCCGAGAGGACAAGCCAGACGCTACCAACAAATAGGATGCCGAGGCCAACGTACATCCAGCGCGCGTCTTTTTGATCCAGGCCCATCACCCACCTCCTATTTGAAGCACCGCCGGAGCGGCGCAAACACCATCTCCTAAGGAGAGTTATAGCGCGAATTCGGGTTTTGATCCACAATCGCCAGAGGAGACACGCGTATGACAATCCTTGGACTGCATCACATTACTCTGGTCACCTCAAACGCGCAACGCTGCGTCGACTTCTATGTCAGGACTCTTGGGCTTCGCCTGGTCAAGAAGACGGTCAACTTCGATGACCCTTCGGCCTACCACCTCTACTTTGGGGATGAGACCGGCCGGCCAGGCAGCGCCGTTACATTCTTCGAATGGCCGACCGCCGCCCGCGGGGCACCCGGCATCGGCGGCACCCACCACTTCGCCCTGGCGGTCCCGGACATGGACGGCCTGCTGATGTGGAAGCGCCGCCTCGTCGATCTGGGCGTGCGGGTGAACGGGCCGTATGACAGGCATTACTTCACTTCGATCTACCTGGCGGATCCGGATGGCACGATCGTCGAGATTGCCACCCAGGGCCCGGGCTGGGCGGTGGACGAGGCTCCGTCGGAGATTGGCACGCGCCACGTTGATCCGCCCGAAGCCATGCTGGTCGCCAATCGCGACGAAGCGCGCATTTCCGGGCTAACCTGGCCCGAGCCCGTCCCTGGCATCACACCGGCCATGGCGCTTTCGCACGGGATGCATCACATTACCGCGATCGGAAGCAATATCGAGCGGACGCACACTTTCTTTGGCGGTCTGCTGGGGATGCGCCTGGTCAAGCAGACTGCCAACTTCGACGATCCCGGCTCTCGGCACTGGTATTGGGGTGTGGGCGAAGGCCAGCCCGGGACGCTGGTCACCTACTTCGAGCGCGACCCAAAACGCGAGCCGCGGGTGAAAATGGGCGCGGGGCAGACCCATCACTTCGCGTTGGCGGTGGCGGACGACGACGCCCAGCTCGAATGGCGCGAAAAGCTGCTCAGCGCAGGGCTGCGGGTATCCCCGGTGATGGACCGGGTCTACTTTAAGAGCATCTACACAAACGACCCGGACGGTCATATCGTGGAGCTCGCCACCGTTCCGCCGGGCTTCAACATTGATGAGCCCCTGGCAGCGCTTGGCCACAACCTCAAGCTGCCCCCCTGGCTCGAATCCTATCGCCCCGACATCGAGCGTGTGATAGCGCCAATTCATTAACTGTTGAGAAACGCAATGCCCAGCCTGCATCAATCCCAACCGGTCCTGACGGCCGGCCCTGACCTGAAGTCTGCCCGGGCCGCGATGATCCTTCTGCATGGGCGAGGGGCCGGCGCCTGGGACATCCTTGGCCTGGCCGACGCCCTGGAACTGTATGACATCGCCTATCTCGCGCCCGAAGCCGCGAACTCCACCTGGTATCCCAATCGCTTCGTCGCGCCTCTCGAAAGCAACGAGCCCTGGTTCACCTCGGCGATTCAGGTCGTGGATGGCCTGCGCGAGAGGATCGCCCGGGCAGGCATCCCCGACGAGCGGGTGTTTATGCTCGGATTCTCGCAGGGCGGATGCCTGACCCTGGAGTATCTGGCCCGCGCAGGGTGCCGCCTGGGCGGCGCCTTTGCGCTGAGCGCGGCCATGATTGAGAACGGGGACAAGCCGCGCGAATACACCGGCGACCTCAAGGGCATGCCGGTTTTCCTCGGCTGCAGCGATGTCGATCCGCACATCCCCCTCGCCCGAGTCCAACGCTCAATCACGCTTTTGCGCGGGCTCAACGCCGATGTCACCGACCGGATTTACCCGGGCATGGGCCATCTCGTCAACGGCGACGAAATCGCGCATGTGCGGGCCGCGATCACGACGGCGAAAAGCGGGCCACGGACCCCTGACGGCGGCGGTCAGAAGCCCTAATAGACGAATGGAATCAGCTTCTTGACCCGCTCCTGATAGCCCCGGTAGTCTGCGAATTTTTCAGTCAGCCAGGCTTCCTCGCGCCGGGATTTAAGATCAAAGAAGACGAACACCGCGACCGTCACGGCTGCCCCCACCCACGAGTCAAACCCGCAGGCGACCGCCGCAACAAGACAAATGATTCCGGTGTAGATCGGGTGGCGAACCAGCCCATACGCCCCCGAGTGAACGAGAAAGGCGCTGGCAATCGGGCGCGGAAAGGCGGTGAGATTCGGGCCGAGCCGGGCAACCGCAAGGCCAACGAGGACAACGCCCGAAACGCCCAACGCAACGGCCAAAACGCGCAAAACGATCTGAATGACGCCATCGCTCGGCGGTCCCGCCCATACAAGCGCTGCCCCAATGCCAAGAGGAATGAGTACGAATTGGGCGACCACCCACCAGCCACCCCGCTCCGAGAAAGAAACCTTGACCAACATGATGATGACTCCTGTGGGTGGTGATTGTAGCCATTAGCCTTTAGCCTTTAGCCTTTAGCTCTTAGCAATGAGCCTTGAGCTGTGGATACTGAGCTGTGACCCGAAGGCCGATGGCTAATGGCTAATGGCTAATGGCTAATGGCCAATGGCTAATGGCTAATGGCTAATGGCTAATGGCTAATGGCCAATGGCCAATGGCTAATGCTAATGGCTAATGGCTAAGGGCTAAAGGCCAATGGCTAATGGCTAATGGCCAATGGCCAATGGCCAATGGCCAATGGCCAATGGCTAAAGGCTAATGGCTAAAGGCCAATGGCTAAAGGCTTTTGGCACAGTTGTATAATCGCCCCGTCGGTCCCCTAGCTCAGTTGGTTAGAGCGCACGGTTCACATCCGTGAGGTCACAGGTTCGAGCCCTGTGGGGACCATAAGCGGCGCGGGAAACCGCGCCCCGTTTATTTTTCAGCATGGACCCGCGCGCCGAACTCCTCTTGTGGACAGCCATAGTTTGGCTCATCGGCGTCGTTGGCGTTCTGGCCGCCCGCTACGCCGAAGACGGCCGCTGGCTGGCACGGCTGAGCGCGTCGACCGTCGGCGCAGCAGGCCGAGAGGTGCTCGTCTTCCTTTACTGCGTCACCCTCCCCGCCTTGTTTCTCATCACCGGGCTGGTGAGCCGCGAGATGCTCGGATTCCCGGACGCAGGGGGCGGCCTCACTTTCGAAGACTGGGCCCGCGGCGCCGGCCTGGCGACAGTTGCCGCTGCCTTCGCCCTGGTATCACTCCGGCTGGGTGTTACGCGTTTGGGGGCCATCTTGCCCCCGCCCGGGTGGGCGCTCGTGCGCGATGCAGTCTACTGGGAAGCGTTGTGGGCACTCCTGCGGGCCGCCCCAGCCCTTTGGATGGGCGGCCCGTACGAGGGCGTCGCGGTGGGCGCCGCCGCGGATCTGGGCTTCCTGCTCGCCCTGGGACGCTTCGCGGCGCCTCGCACGGCCGAGACCCTGGGCCAACTTGCCGTCGATCTGGCCTGCCTCCTGGTCAGCGGGCTGATCTTTTTTGCCACCCGTAATCTCGCGCTTTGTATCGCCGCGCACACCGTCGTGCGGCTTGCGGCCTCGCTCCGGATAGCGCCGATGCCGCAGTCAGAGTAGCAGGCCATTGGCCCGCAAGTCGCGCTGAGCCCCCACCTCAAGTTTCGTCGTGCGTGCGGCTATCCCTCACCCGAAGCCTTGGCGCCCGACGATTGAGGATAGTTGTTAGCTAATGGCTCATGGCTAATGGCTCATGGCTCCTGGCTCATGGCTCCTGGCTCCTGGCTCATGGCTCATGGCTAGTGGCTCATGGCTAACAGCTAATGGCTAACAGCTCAATCTATAATCTCGGCCCATGAAGCGCGTGATCGTGGATTCGACCGCAGTTTTGTCAGCGGGATACGACCCAGTGACGCGCACACTCGAAGTTGAGCTTCCGGATGGCCGGGTGTATCGGTATCCCATGGTCCCGCCGGTTGTCTATCGCGACCTTCTCGCGGCCAAATCTGCCGCACGATACTTCTCCTACTACCTCAAAACCACTTTCGCCTGCGAACCCGTGGAGTAACGCATGTCCGATATCGCCAGTATTGCTGCCTTTGCCAGCGCCCTCACCCAGAATGTCGAACGGGTGATCGTTGGAAAGCACTCCGTGATCGAGCTGATGGCGATCGCGTTACTGTGCGACGGGCATGTGCTTCTCGAAGATGTGCCCGGCGTGGGCAAGACCATGCTTGCCCGGGCCGTGGCGGCCAGCATCGGGGGCGGCTTCAAGCGCTTACAATGCACCCCGGATCTGTTGCCCAACGACGTCACTGGCGTGTCCGTCTTCAACCAGCGCAACGGCGAGTTCGAATTTCGGGCTGGCCCCGTGTTTGTCAACGTCCTCCTCGCCGATGAAATCAACCGGGCCACGCCCCGCACGCAGGCGGCTTTGCTTGAAGCCATGCAAGAGCGGCAGGTCACCGTCGACGGCGAGACCCGCCCCTTGCCCCGGCCATTTCTCGTCCTGGCCACCGAGAATCCGGTCGAGTTCGAGGGTACCTTTCCGTTGCCGGAGGCGCAGCTCGACCGGTTCCTCATGCGGATCGGGATGGGCTATCCCTCGCAGGCGGACGAAAAATCATTGCTCACGACGCTCCGCCGCGAACACCCCATCAATTCCATCGGCGCGGTCACCGATGGGGCGACCCTGGTTGCCGCTCAGCGCAGCGTGTGGGAGGTCCACGTCGACGACTCGCTCGAGGACTTCATCATCCGACTGTCGGTGGCTACCCGGCA
>JBKJQK010000275.1:0-2537 GCA_046594095.1 Anaerolineae bacterium
CGCGTCTGCGGGCAGGCCGTGTTCGAGCAATTGCGCCACGTCCCGCTGCACTGCTTCGAGCTGGTTCAATTGCAAATCCGGATCAGGAATGGTGAACACGTCGCCGGTCTTGGGCTGCTCGTAGATGAAGATGCGTTTGCCGCCCGACTTGATCTGCTCCTTCACCTTGAGAATGCGTTTACGCTCCAACATCACGGCGAGAATGTAGCTGGCGGCGGCGTGGGCCGGATCGTTCAGCACCATGAGCTTGCGCAGCAGCGTCTCGGCGTTCTCCTTTTGAATGGCGTCGGGGGTGGAGGCGGGCGGGGCCTCGTATTCGCCGTGCCAGCAGGAGATGAAACCCTTCCGATCGCGCGATTCGCTGAACTGCTCGCGCCAGCACTTCTCGCACACGTCGGTGCGCAGGAAGTCGCGCTTCTCGTCGAACAAAATGGTGCGGTAAGACTGCTGGTCAGCGAACGCGCCGTGACAGGACTGGCAGGCGTGCCCACGGGACTGGATGTTCCACTCGTTCATTGTGTAGGGAATTATCGCGGAGCCGCACGGCAGTGCAAAGGGATTTTCGGACGCGCCTAGCCCGAGGATTCAACTTTCAACTTTCAACCTGCAACCCCGGCCCGCCATCCTCCGCCCATGTCTGAGCCGATGTTGCAAATTGAGCTGCCGGGGATTCCCAAGATTCGCAGTGGGAAGGTGCGGGAGCTGTTCGACTTGGGCGACTCGTTGCTCATGGTAGCCACGGATCGCATCTCAGCCTTTGACTGCATCATGCCCAACGGCATCCCGCGCAAGGGCGAGGTACTGACGCAGATTTCCCACTTCTGGTTTGAGAAGTTCGCCGCCACCGTGCCCAATCACCTGCTGGCCCGGGCCAAAGATCCACTGCCGGAAAACCTGCGTCCCTTTTCGGCACTGCTCGAAGGCCGCAGCATGATCGTGAAGAAGGCCGCGCCGCTGGCCATCGAGTGTGTCGTGCGCGGTTATCTGGCCGGCTCGGGCTGGAAGGAGTATCAGCAGTCCCAAACGGTCTGCGGGATCAAGCTGCCGGAGGGCCTGACCGAATCAGCCCCGTTGCCGGAACCCATTTTCACCCCGGCCACCAAGGCGGAAACGGGTCACGACGAAAACATTCCTTTCGTCCGGGCGGCGGAATTGGTGGGTGGGGCCATCGCGGAACAGGCGCGCGCGCTCAGCCTCCACATTTACCAGACGGCGCGCGCCTACGCCCGCGAGCGCGGCATCATCATCGCGGACACGAAGTTCGAGTTTGGCATTTTCGACGGGCAGCTCATCCTGATCGACGAAGTGCTGACGCCTGACTCCTCCCGCTTTTGGCCGGCGGATCTTTACGAAGCCGGCCGCAGCCAGCCCAGTTTCGACAAACAGTTTCTGCGCGATTATCTCGAACGCCTGCCCTGGAACAAACAGCCGCCCGCGCCGGAACTCCCGCCCTACGTCACCCAGAAAACGCAGGAAAAATATCAGGAAGCCTACCTGCGCCTGACGGGCCGGCACCTTTGAGGCTCGCCCGCCCTCACGCCGCCGCGCGCTGCAACCGATCCGCAATGGCCCGCCATTCCGGGCCGGTGGGCAGGGATTCGACGAGAATCAGTTGCGCGCCCTCTTCGTCGCAGCGGTGCAACTCGGCATAGATGGCCCGGGCAAACGCCTCCGCGTCGTGCGGAATCACGCTGATGCTGCCGACCGCCGCGTTCAGCGGAATGTGGGTGTGGGCGATGACAAAGATTTGTTTGGTCGCGGCGGGGGTTGGCATCTGCGTTTGGACCAGCGCGAGCTGCGTGGCGAAATCCGGCTCATCCCGCCACGACCGCATCACGAGTCGCGCCCGGGGCGCGTAATGTTTGTGCAACTGTCCCGGACTTTTCAACGGCCCCGCGCCGCCGCCCACCGGCCCAGCCAGCGCGCCGGTCACAGCGAGCAGGGACTCCTCATGAATCATGCCGGGCCGCAGCAGACGCGGCGGCGACACGGTGAGATCGAGGACGGTGGATTCGATCCCCACCTGGGCGTGTCCGCCGTCCACGATGAGCGCGATGCGTTGGCCCAGACCTCGCGCCACATGCTGGGCATTGGTGGGGGAAATTTCATTGGAAGGATTGGCGCTCGGGGCGGCGAGGGGAAATCCGCAGGCGCGAATCACCGCCTGCATGATGGGATGGCTCGGCCAGCGCACGCCCACGGTCGGCCCGCCGGCGGTGACGGCGTCGGGAATTTCCTTGGAGCGCGGCAGCACGAGGGTCAAAGGCCCGGGCCAGAAGGCGGCGGCCAGCTTGTCCGCCAGGGCCGGCCATTCCGCCACGCAACGTCGCGCCAGATCAATGTCTGCGACATGGACGATGATCGGGTTGTGGGCTGGCCGGTCCTTGATGGCGAAGATCTGCTGCACCGCCTGGGCGTCAAAAGCATTGGCAGCGAGGCCATAGACCGTCTCGGTCGGCAACGCCACGACGGCACCGCGCCGGAGTTCGTCCGCCGCCTGGGCGACCGCCCGGGTGAACAGCTCGGGCGTGTGCGTG
>JBKJQK010000307.1:0-3729 GCA_046594095.1 Anaerolineae bacterium
GAGGAGACTCGGAGAGATTGCGCCAGGGCCTGGCTGGGATGGTGGTTGAGGTTCTGGGGCGGTCCGGACATGGGGAAATAATCATTAGCGCCGAATCCGCTGGCGAACCTGACCAGCCCGGCCGCCTCGGGATCCGCTTTTCGGTGACGGGTATCGGAACTTCTCTGGCGCCGCCGGAAGAGGCCCCAACGGCGCGGGCCGCGCTGACCAGCCGCGTGCGGCGCAGTTTGATTGCCCAGATGGGCGGGGTTCTGGAGCAGACCGCGGGCGAGGATGGGCGGCGTGTGTATTCCTTTGTTGCCCAATTTGAACAGCCCATGCCGGTATTGCGCGACGCGGCCCCCGTTGGCATGCACGATTCGGATCTGTCACATCTTCGGGTCTTGGTCATTGCCGACAGCAAACCGACCCGCGAAATTCTCTCGCGCTATGTCACCGCGTGGAACATGGGCTGCGACGCTGTGGCCGGCGCCGCGGACGCCGTGATGAGCTTGAGAACGGCGGCAGCTTCTGGCTGGACCTATGATGTCGCCATCATCGATTTGGCGATGCCCGGGATCAATGGGTTTGACCTCGCCAGCATCATCAAGAATGACCGCGCCTTTGCGTCGATGCCGCTCATCCTCTTGACCTCCCACGATGAGCTGGAGCCCGCTACCGCCCAACGCCTTGGTTTCTCGGCGTTTCTGACCAAGCCGGTCCGCCAGTCATCGTTATTCGATGCGATCACCAATGTGTTTTACGCGGGCAGTGTTCCAGCGTCGGCGCCACAACCCGCGGCGCCGCCCTCGGTGGGCAGACCGGCCCTGATCCTGCTGGTGGAGGATAACCTGGCGAATCAGAAACTGGCCATTGCCCAGCTCGAGAGCATGGGCTGCGCGGTCCGGGCGCTGAGCAATGGCCGTGATGCGGTCATGGAGGTCGCCCGGAATGGCGACCAGTATTCGATGGTCCTGATGGACTGTCAGATGCCCGAAATGGATGGCTATGCGGCGACCCAGTCGATTCGTGCCGCAGAGGCGGCCACCGGTCAGCGGGTTCCCATTGTGGCCATGACCGCGAACGCGATGCAGGGCGCTCGCGAGGAGTGCCTGCTGGCGGGGATGGATGACTATCTCGCCAAACCGGTCAGCCGCGACCGTCTGCGTGAAATTGTGCGCAAGTGGGCCAGATAGGGGTATACTCACCTTTCGCGTACGACACCGATATGACGTTACAGCGCGCTGACACCCGGATCTGGGCGTCATTACGCGCTGTTTGGGCGTGAATTCGTAGACGATAGGTGCTGAAAAATGACGAAGCGTACTTTCCAACCCCGTAAGCGCCGCCGTGTGCGCACACATGGCTTCCGCGCTCGCATGGCAACCAAGGGCGGCCGCGCTGTTATCTCGCGCCGCCGCGCGCGGGGCCGGGTCAGCCTGGCGGCACTCGCCAACAACCATGTGAAGCAGATCGACTGGAATGAGGTGTACTCGGTGGCGCGCAGCAAGCGCGGAACCGAAGGCAGCAAGTAAGCGGGCCGTATGGCCCGGCTGGCTCGCATGCGGACTTCCGCGGAATTCAGGCGGGTGAAAGACACCGGCGAATTCTGGCGGGGTCGCAGGATTTCACTCAATGCGGCGCGGACACTGGCCCCAGCGAGTGACGTCACTCGGGTCGGCCTGATCGCCACAAAACGAGTGGGCGGGGCGGTCCAGCGTAATCGGGCTCGCCGCCTCATGCGCGAGGCCATCCGGAGCGTCGCGGCGAGGATGGCGCCTGATTGGGATCTGGTCTTCATCGCGCAACCGGGGTTGCTCGCCGGAAGGGCGGGCATGCTGGAAGCGCAAGTCGAAGTAGTTTGGCTGCTAAGCAAAGCGCGAATCATCGCGCCGAACTGAACTCCGATACGCGGCGGGCGACCGAGACCGGGCAACCGGCCTCTGTCGTCCGTCGTTTGTTTGTGGCCCCGATCCGGCTCTACCAGAAGACCCTGTCGCGCGCGTTTCCGCCGTCGTGCCGCTTCTATCCCACCTGCAGCGAGTACACCGCTCAGGCCATCCTCAAACACGGTCCAGTCCGGGGCATCTGGCTCGGCGCCCGGCGCATTCTGCGCTGTCATCCCTTTAACCCGGGTGGATATGACCCGGTACCCTGAGCTCTGAAGTATGAATCTGAAATTTCGCGGATCGTTTCTTGCGCTGACCGCGTCGGCCTTATTTTTGAGCGCCTGCGGTGGCGGAGAACCTGCGCCGGGCGGTTTCCCGGGCGTTACACTGACCGACGCGCACGCGTATCTCGCGAGCAACTTCCAGCTCTACAAGGTAACCCTGGACAACGCGACCGAAGTGTGGCGCTTCTCGGCTGGAAAGAATCCCGCCCAACCCGATGTTTCGTTTGCCGGCGCGCCGGCTCGGATCGGCGGGGCGGTGGTCGTCGGTGGCGGGATTGGTTCCGGTCATATCGACAATCACATCTACGGGATCTCGGACGAGACTGGCCTTGAGCTGTGGCGCTTTTCAGGCGGGCCGGAATCGCGCGAATATGTCGATGGGGTGACGACCGACGGCAAGCTGGTCTACGCGGCGAATGGCGACGGAAAGCTTTACGCGGTAGACCCCTCCCAGCTGGAGTCTGTAAACGATGGCGGCGTAGAGCGCAAAGCGCCCCGCCTGGTCTGGACATTCACCGCCACCAACAAGCTCTGGAGCCGGCCCCTGGTCTCTGGCGGGCGGGTCTATCAGGCTTCGATGGATCATAAGCTGTATGCGTTGGACGCAGCGACGGGCAGAGCCATTTGGACGTTTGACAAGGCCGCCGCGCCGATCGGAGTGCAGCCGGCCCTCGCCAACGGCATCCTGTACTTTGGCGCGTTTGACAACGCCTTTTACGCGGTTGACGCGGCGACTGGCGCTGTCAAATGGAAGACAGCGCTGGATGCATGGCTGTGGAGCGATCCTCTGGTTTATAAGGACATGATTTTTGCGGCGGACGTCCAGGGCAAGATTCACGCGCTGAAGCGCGAGACCGGCGAGCGGGTGTGGTGGATGGAGACCCGGAATGCCATTCGCGGCCAGCCCCTGGTCAGCGCGGACATCCTATATGTCGTGTCGCTTGACACGCTGGTTTACGCGATTGACCTGAATAACGTCAAGCCCGGCCCAGAAGGAAAAATCGAGTACAAGGATGTCGCGCGCAAATGGAAGGACGAAGTCAATCTAGGCCGGCGACTGACGTCCACGCCAGCGATCATCGGCGGTAATCTATGGGTGCCTCTGTTTGACGGCGACGTCAAGCTGCAGTCGCTTGATCTGACCAACGGAGCGCGCAAGATCGCGTTCCCGGTCAAGAAATAGGGTGGGGGAGCGATATGGGCTTTGATCTGCTGGATTTCTTCATCAACAACCCGTTAACCAACATCCTTCTGATGTTGTACGGTTTGCTGGGGCGCAATTTTGTTCTGTCGATTCTTGTGCTCACGGTGCTTATCAAGCTGGCAACGCTGCCACTGACGTACCGCCAACAGGTGTCATCGATGAAGATGGCCGCCATGCAGCCGAAGATCAAGGAGCTGCAGGAGAAGTACAAAAGCGAACCGCAGAAGCTGATGGAGGAGCAGCGAAAACTGGGATTCAATCCGCTCAGCGGATGTTTGCCGCTCATTATTCAGTTTCCGGTGCTGATTGGTCTCTACAACGCCATCACCCGATCGCTGGCTGTCACGCCGATGAGCCTGCTCGACCTCGGCAA
>JBKJQK010000332.1:0-17052 GCA_046594095.1 Anaerolineae bacterium
GGATGGCGGGACCCGCCAGTACGGATTCGGCGGAACCCTGACGACGAGCGCGATCGGCGCGCGCAAGCGCATGGCCCTGGTCTCGGGAGAGCAGCATCTGCGCTACGCGCGCAACGAGAGCTGGCTGCTCGATGTCCGTGGCGTTGTCCTGAGCGGGTTATTCGACAATAGCCTGCCCCTGACCCGCCCGACGCCCGTCCAGCGTAAAAAGGTGGACGCGACTTTGGCCGCGCTGGGGATCGAGGACCTCGCCGAACGCGACTTCCGAACGTTGTCGCAAGGCGAGCTCCGCAAAACGCTGATTGCCCGGGCGTTGATCCGAAAGCCCGCAGTCTTGCTGCTGGACGAAGTCACGGTCGGGCTGGACGCGAGCGCGCGCCGCGAGGTGCTGGCGTTGCTGGATCGGGCGGCCACGAATGGCGCCCACCTGGTCTACACCACGCATCGGGCGGAGGATATGCCGCGGACGATCAACCGGACGCTGACCCTGCGCGAGGGGCGGGTGGCGGATGCAGGCGTGGCCCGGGTCGCCCCGCGCGCCACCCGCGCCGCCCATCAGGCGCGGTTCACGGCCTTTCACCCGAATGGGAATCGCGAGGCGGCGCCCTACCTCGTCCGCTTGGTCGGCGCGAGCGTTGTCCGGGGTGACCCGGGCGGCGCCCGGTATGCCGTTGCCCTGCGCGACGTGACCTGGCGGATCAACCGCGGCGAGCATTGGATGGTGCTCGGCCCGAACGGGGCGGGCAAGAGCACGCTGATCAAAACGATTCTGGGCGAGTTGTGGCCGGCCGAGGGCGGCGCCATCCACCGCTTTGGCGCCGAGCGCCCCTCGAACGTGTGGGACGTCAAACGCCGGATTGGGTGGGTGGCCCACGAGTTGCAGGTCCGCTACAGCGCCGAATGGACGGCCCGGCGGGTGATCGCGTCGGGTTTCACCTCCAGCATCGGCTGGACCGACGCGGTAACCCCCGCACAGAGCCAAACGGTCGAGGCGGTCATCGACCAGTGCGGGCTTCGGCCGCTGGCCGAGCGCAGCCTGCAGCGGGTGTCATTTGGCCAGGCCCGGCGGGTGCTAATCGCCCGGGCGCTGGTGACCGCGCCTGAGTTGCTGGCCCTCGATGAGCCTTTCGACGGGCTGGACGGCCATGCCCGGGCGGAGATGACTGCCTTGCTGGAGGGGGTGGCCGCCGGTGGAGCAGGGCTGATCGTCATCAGTCACCATGAAGCAGACACCCTGCCATGTGTGACGCACCGGCTTTGGTTGAGGGGCGGGCGCGTGACGCGGCAGGAGCAACGCATAACAGCATGATCAAGAACGCATGGGATCCGGCGCTTTACGATTCGCGCCACAGCTTTGTCACGATGGGCGGGGAAGCGCTGATCGATTTGCTCGCGCCGCAACCCGGCGAGCGCGTGTTGGATCTCGGCTGCGGCACCGGCCACCATGTCCGCCTGTTGACCGACCGGGGCGCGACCGCGGCCGGCATCGACAGCGCCGCAGACATGATCGAGGCCGCGCGCGCGGCTTATCCCGACCTCGATTTTCGGGTAGCCGATGGGGCGGACTTCAGCGTCGAGACTGAATTTGACGCGGTGTTCTCCAATGCGGCCCTGCACTGGATGGGCCGCCCGCAAAGCGTCATCAATTGCGTGAGCGCGGCGCTGCGCCCCGGCGGGCGCTTTGTGGCGGAGATGGGCGCGAAGGGCAACATCGACATCATCGCTGCCGCGGTGCGTCAGGCACTTCAGGAGCTTTTGCATGTCGATGTCCCGCACGGCTGGTACTTCCCGTCGCTGGGCGACTACGCGCCGTTGCTCGAGCGGGGCGGGTTCGAGCTGCGTTACGCGTGGACGTTCGACCGGCCCACGCCGCTCGAAGGCGACGACGGCATGCTGAACTGGCTGCGAATGTTTGGCGGCGGGCTATTCCGCGGCGTGCCCGAGGGGGTCATCCCCGAGGCCATGCGACTGGCGGAGCGGCGCCTGCGCGACACGTCACGATTCGCCGGCGGGCGCTGGGTGGCGGACTACCGTAGGTTGAGGTTTGTGGCTGTGCGTTATTGACGTTAATGACGTTGGTAACGTTATCAACGTTATCAACGTTATCAACGTTACCAACGAAGGAATGAAGACATGGACGACCGAGTGTTAATCTTCGATACGACCTTGCGCGATGGCGAGCAATCGCCCGGCGCGACCCTGAATCTGCCCGAGAAGCTGGAGATCGCGCGCCAGCTCGCGCGGCTGGGGGTGGACATCATCGAGGCTGGTTTTGCCATCGCGTCGCCGGGCGATTTTGAAGCGGTGAGCCGGATCGCCCAGGACGTGGGTCAGCACGAGAACGCGCCGGTCATCGCCAGCCTGGCCCGCTGCAACAAGACCGACATCGACCGGGCCTGGGGAGCCGTGCAGGCCGCCCGCCGCCCGCGCATCCACACGTTTCTGGCGACAAGCGACATTCACCTGCAGCACAAGCTCAAGATGAGTCGCAATGACTGTGTTGAACAGGTGGGCGATCTTGTCTCGTACGCCCGCGGGCTTTGCGCCGACGTCGAGTTCTCGCCTGAGGACGCCGGGCGGAGCGATCCCGAGTTTCTGTATCAGGTCCTGACCGTGGCGGTGGCGGCCGGCGCGACGACGCTGAACATCCCGGACACAGTCGGCTACTGCACGCCGACCGAGTATGGCGCGCTGATCGAGGGCATTCTCAAGAACGTGCCTTCGATTCTGGAGAAGGGCGTCATCGTGTCCGCGCACTGCCACGATGATCTGGGCATGGCCACGGCCAACACCCTGGCCGGCATCCGAGCCGGCGCGCGCCAGGTCGAAGTCACCATCAACGGCATCGGCGAGCGGGCCGGCAACACCAGCCTGGAAGAAGTGGTGATGGCGCTCAAGACCCGCAAAGCTTTCTTCGGTGGAATCGATACCCGGATCGATCCCGCCCAGCTGGTTCGGACGAGCAAGATGGTAAGCGCGATGACGTCAATCGCCGTTCAGCCCAACAAAGCCATCGTTGGGGCCAACGCCTTTGCCCACGAAGCCGGCATCCACCAGGATGGAATGCTCAAGAACGCCCTGACCTACGAGATCATGCGCCCCGAGAGCGTGGGCTGGAACAGCACCAACCTCGTATTGGGCAAGCACAGCGGCCGGGCGGCGTTGGCCGATCGCCTGCGCCAGATGGGCTACGAGCTATCGCGCGAGGATATGGACAAGGCCTTTCAGCGCTTCAAGGAGCTGTGCGATAAGAAGAAGGTCGTCACCGACGCGGACCTGGAGGCGCTTCTCGCCGACCAGCTCGAGCGCCTGAACGAGGTCTACAAGCTCGACCACATCAACGTGACGACCGGCACCGGCAACACGCCGGTTGCGAGCGTGCGTTTGATCGACGAACAAGGCGAGTCGCATGAGGATGCCGCCCTCGGCAACGGCCCCATCAACGCGATTTGCAACTGTATCAACCGCATCACCGGCGCAGACGCAAAGCTGCTCGAGTTTCACGTCCACGCGGTGACCGAAGGCATCGACGCGATCGCCAACGTCACGATCCGGGTCGAGATGTCGGCCGACGATGGCAAGAAATACATCTTCAGCGGCCGCAGTGCCGACACCGACACCGTCGTGGCGACCGGCCGGGCGTATCTCGCGGGGGTGAACAAGGGCCTGTCGCGCGGCGCGAAGGGCGCAGCGGTCCATGAGACCCGGGTTGAGTCGGTATGACCAATGACGACCTCTGCTACCTGAGCCTTATCGAAGCCGGGCGGCTGATTCAGAGCCGCCAGGTCTCCGCCATAGAAGTGACCCGGGCCATTCTGGACCGGATCGCCCGGATAGACGGCCGGCTCGGCGCGTATGCCACCCTCACGCCCGAGCTCGCTCTCGAGGCGGCCGCGCGGGCCGATGACGAGATCAGCCGCGACGCGGTCCGTGGGCCGTTGCATGGGGTTCCGGTCGCGGTCAAGGATCTGTGCCACACCCAGGGCATCCGGACCTCGGCGGGGATGACAATTTACAAAGACTTCGTCCCCGAGCGCGACGCGACCGTGGTGGCCCGCCTCAAGTCCGCCGGCGCGGTCCTGCTCGGCAAGCTCCAACTCACCGAGGGCGCGCTGTCGGCTCATCAGTTCAAGGCCCCTGTCAACCCGTGGGACGCAGCGCTCTGGCCCGGCGTATCGTCGAGTGGCTCGGGCGTTGCGACTGCGGCCGGGCTGTGCTTTGCTGCCCTCGGGACCGACACATTGGGCTCCATCCGCTTTCCCTCGACCATGAACGGCGTCACCGGTCTCAAGCCGACCTGGGGGCGGGTGAGCCGGGCGGGCGTGTTTGCCCTGGCCGAAACCCTCGACCACATCGGCCCGATGGCCCGTGACGCCCGGGACGCGGCGGCGATTCTGGAGACGATTGCCGGGCCCGATCCCGAGGACCCCACCGCGGCTCAGGCCCCAGTCCCCGGTTATCTGGCCGAGCTGGCCCGGGGCGTGCGCGGCGTGCGGATCGGCATCGACCGCCCGCTGATTGCCGCCCGGGCAGAGCCAGCCATGGCGGCGATGGTCGAGGCCGCGGCCGCGGTCCTAGCCGCGCTGGGCGCGGACGTGCGCGATGTGGTCGTCCCCGCCCTCGATCGCGCCGCCCGGGACGCGTCGGTGCTGTCGGCGGCGGAAGCCGCCGCCGCCCACGCGGGCACGTATCCCGCCCGCGCGGCCGAATATGGCCCGATCCTGGCCGGTCACCTCGACCTCGGACGTCGAACGCCGGCGCCCGAGCTGGCCCGGATCATCCAGCGTCGGGAGGAGTTTCGCGGGCGGATGGCCGGCCTGTTTGCCGATATTGATCTGCTGCTCCTACCCGCCATGAACCTGGCCGCGCCGAGCCTGGCCCGGATCGCGGCCCTGGCGGTTGACCCGGAGGCACGCTTCGCCCGGCTGCATTTCACCGCGCCCATTGATCTGAGTGGCAATCCCAGCCTGACGTTGCCCGGCGGCGCGACCGGCGACGGGTTCCCACTCGGCTTTCAAATCGTCGGACGACACCTGGAGGAGGCGCTCGTCCTTCGGGCCGGGCATGCCTTCCAGCAGGCGACCGACTGGCACCTGCGCCGGCCGGGCTGATCCGGCCTTTTCTCACGCGAAGAAAACCGTGCATTTCTTCGCGGCTTCGCGCGTTCGCGAGAGACGTATCATCCGCGTTCCCCGCGTCATCCGCACGAGAACCATTCGCCGCCCCAGCGGACCGGCTCTACAATCCTCCGTATCCATCTAGCCCGGAGGAAAATGTGAAACAACTGACGCGAAGGATCACCGGCGTGGCGGGCACCCTGGCGCTCGCATTTGCACTCGGGCCTGGCGCGACGCCGAACGCGGTCTATTCCCAGATCGTGGCACCGGAGCGGCCAGACGCGGTCAACGGCACGGCCTTTACGTATCAGGGCCGATTGGTCCGGAACGGGCAGCCCGTGACGGAGACGTGCGCGGTCAGTATTTCGCTGTAGAACGCTGCCTCCGGCGGCGCGTTTCTGAACAGCAATACGCTGAACACGGTCCCGATCACCAACGGCCTATTTACCATTGCGCTGGACTTTGGCGCGATCCCGTTCAACGGACAGGCGCTCTACCTTGAGACCGCGGTGAAGTGCCTGAGCGACGCCAATTACGTCACGTTAACCCCTCGCACTGCGCTCCGCGCTGCGCCCTATGCCTTGTACTCACAGGGCAACTGGGGACTGGGCGGCAACTCCGGAACGGGCGGCGCGGGATTCGTGGGCACCACCGACAACACCGCCCTGACCATTGGCGTCAACGGCCAGGCCGCGCTGCGGGCATATCCCAACGCCCAAAGCCCAAACCTGGTGGGCGGCTACAGCGGCAACTACCTCACGCCAACGATCTTTGGGGCCACGATCGCCGGCGGCGGCGCGTTCTCCTATGAGAATCGCGTGCTCAGAGAATTTTGCTCGGTCGGCGGCGGACGTAAGAACGAGGCCGATGGCTACGCCTCGACCGTCGCGGGCGGGACCGAGAATCGGGCTGGCAACGATTACGCGACCGTCGCGGGCGGCCTGCGCAATTACGCCACCGGCAACGCGTCCGCGATCGGGGGCGGCTTCTACAACGTCGCGGAAGGATATGTTTCGTACGTGGGCGGCGGCGACCTGAACGTGGCGCTGACTCAGAATGCCACGATTGGGGGCGGCTACAGCAACACGCTAGCCGGAGGGCAGTCAATTGCCAATGGCACGATCGGCGGGGGCGTCTTTAACTACGGCGATGGTTTTGCTTCAACGATCGCCGGAGGGCATGGCAATCGCGCCCTCGCCGAGTGGACGTCGATGGGCGGCGGCGGTTTCAACACCGCCTCGGGCAAGGCCAGCACCGTGCCGGGCGGCGCCTATAACATTGCCAATGGACCAGGCGCGACCATTGGCGGCGGAGGCTGGAATGGGAACGCCTACGATGGCAATGAGGCCTACGCCCTTGCGTCGACCATCGGCGGCGGATTTGCGAACCTTATCGCCGCGGACGGGCGGTATGGCACGATCGCCGGGGGAAGCGGAAACGCGATCACCGCCTCGGCCGGGGCAAACCTGTATCTCGCCACCATCGGCGGCGGCGCAAACAACAAGATTACGTTGGGCGGGGCGACCATCGCCGGCGGCAACAGCAACACCGCCAGCGCCTTCGACGCGACCGTGGGCGGCGGGATCAACAACACCGCCAGCGGCGGCGCATCCGTGGTGCCGGGCGGCACGGGCAACCAGGCCCTGGGCTACGCCAGTCTCGCCGCCGGCCAGCAAGCCATCGCGGACTCAAGCGGATGCTTTGTATTCAATGACAACACAAATCTGATTCGCAACTGCGGCGGGCCCAATCGCTTTGTCGTGCGCTCGAGCGGCGGCGTGTGGTTCTACACGAGCGCCAATGACCTTTCGGGTGTCAATGCCGCGGCGGGGAGCGGCTCATGGTCGGCCGTGAGCGACCGCAACGCCAAGGCCAATTTCATCCGGGTGGATCCGGGAGAGGCGCTGGCCCGGGTCGCGGCCATGCCGATCAACACCTGGAACTACAAAACGCAGGACGCCGAGATCCGCCACATCGGGCCGACGGCCCAGGACTTCAAGGCTGCCTTCGGGGTCGGCGAGGACGATACGCACATCAGCATGGTCGACGCCGACGGAGTGGCGTTGGCGGCGATTCAGGGCGTCAATCTGAAGGTGCAGGCCGAAAACACCGAACTTCGGGCGCGGCTCGCGGCAATTGAGGCCAGGCTGGACGGCGCGCCGGCCCCGCTGGCGCCGCTGCTGTGGGCGGCCTCGGGCGCCGCGCTGGCCATTGCGATTCTCGCCGGGATCAAACGCATGCGTCGTCCGTAGAGCCGCCCCGGCCGAGACGCTTTTTCCTGGCGGGAAGGCTGTGGGAATCTCACGCGAAAGCAGCGCCCCTTGCGCGATTTGGCCGGGCGGATACACTCGACGAAACAAGTTGGGATTTACGCCGGATCAGGCGCAAATCCCGGGAGGAAACACGATATGAGTGGTGTGCGAGTTTTGGTCGGCACGCGCAAAGGCGCGTTCATTCTCACGTCGGATGCGAAGCGCGAGAAGTGGGATGTCACCGGCCCGCATTTCGCGGGCTGGGAGATCTATCACCTCAAGGGCTCGCCGGTCAACCCAAATCGAATCTACGCCTCGCAGTCGAGCGGTTGGTTCGGGCAGATCATGCAGCGCTCCGATGACGGCGGCAAGACCTGGGAGCCGGTCGGGAACAAGTTCACCTATGAAGGCGTCCCTGGCACGCATAAGTGGTATGACGGCACCCAGCACCCCTGGGAGTTCAAGCGAGTCTGGCACCTCGAGCCGTCGTTGACCGATGCGGATACCGTCTACGCCGGCGTGGAAGATGCGGCCCTGTTCCGCTCCACCGATGCCGGGCAGACCTGGCAGGAGCTTCCGGGTCTGCGGGCCGCCAAAGGCGATCTGTGGCAGCCGGGCGCGGGCGGGATGTGCCTGCACACCATCATCCAGGATCCGGGCAACCCCAAGCGCCTGTTCGTTGCCATCTCGGCGGCCGGCGCGTTCCGGACCGATGATGGCGGTGTCACGTGGCTGCCCATCAACAAAGGCCTGATCTCGCCCTTCGAGCTCCCCGATTCAACGGCCGAAGTCGGCCATTGCGTGCACAACCTGGCCATGCACCCCTCCCGCCCCGACACGCTGTTCATGCAGAAGCACTGGGACGTGATGCGCACCGATGACGCCGGCGGCTCGTGGCACGAGATCAGCGGGAACCTGCCGACCGATTTCGGTTTCCCGATTACCGTCCACGCCCACGAGCCCGAGACCGTCTACGTCGTCCCGATCAAGAGCGACTCCGAGCATTTCCCACCCGAGGGCAAGCTGCGGGTGTATCGCAGCCGTGCCGGCGGTAATGCGTGGGAGGCCCTCACCGACGGGCTGCCCCAGGAGAACTGCTACGTCAACGTGCTGCGCGACGCAATGACGGTCGACACGCTCGATCCGTGCGGGATCTACTTCGGCACCACCGGTGGACAGGTCTACGCGTCCTCGGACGCGGGCGACCACTGGACGCCCATCGTGCGCGATCTGCCCGCGGTCGTCTCAGTCGAAGTCCAGACCCTGCCATGATCCTCGTCGTCCTCCCGCACCACCTACGCACCCTGGCCCGGGTCGGGCGGGAGGTCGGGCTGGAGGTCGAAGGCCCGATCACGACCGGCGCAATTCTGGATGCGCTGGACGCCCGCTATCCGATGCTGCAGGGGACGATCCGCGATCACGGGACGCTCAAGCGGCGGGCCTTCGTCCGTTTCTTTGCCTGCGGGCAGGACATCTCGCTCGACGCGCCCGATATGCCGCTGCCCGAGGCGGTGGCGTCGGGCGCCGAGCCGTTTATCGTCGTCGGCGCAATGGCCGGGGGGTGAGTGACTCGGGCGTGGATAATCGACTCTCCAAAGCGAGAAGCGACTCATGCCAAAAACACTTTTCCAGAAAATCTGGGACTCCCACGTGGTGGCCCAGGAGCCGGACAGCCCGGCCGTCCTCTACATCGACCTACACCTCGTCCACGAGGTCACGTCGCCCCAGGCCTTCACCGGCCTGCGCAAGCGTGGGATCACCGCCCGCCGCCCCGACCGGACCTTCGCGACGATGGACCACGGGATTCCAACGTTCTCGCGCGCCCTGCCGATCGTCGATGACATGGTCATCAAGCAGATCGCGATGCTGGAGCAGAATTGCAAGGACAACGGCATCCCGCTGTATGGGATCCGGCAGGGCGCCGACAAACAGGGCATCGTCCACATCATCGGGCCGGAACTCGGCCTGACCCAGCCCGGGATGACGATCGTGTGCGGGGACAGCCACACGGCCACCCATGGCGCGTTTGGCGCGCTGGGCTTTGGCATCGGCACCAGCGAAGTCGAGATGGTGCTGTCAACCCAGTGCCTGCTTCAGCGGAAGCCGAAGACGATGGAAGTCCGCGTCACCGGGTCGCTCAAGAAGGGCGTCACCGCCAAGGACATCATTCTCGGCATCATCGCCAAGTACGGCGTTGGCGCGGGCACGGGCTATGTCTTCGAATACACCGGGCCGGCCATCCGGGCGATGTCGATGGAGCAGCGCATGACGGTCTGCAACATGAGCATCGAGGGCGGCAGCCGGGCCGGCATGATCGCCCCCGACGACACGACCTTCAACTTTGTCGCCGGCCGCGAGTTCGCCCCCAAGGGCGCGGACTGGGATGCGGCCGTCGCACGCTGGCGCGCGCTGCCCACCGATGAGGGCGCCACCTACGATGCGGCAATGACCCTGGACGCCGACGCGCTCGAGCCCATGATCACCTACGGGACCAACCCGGGGATGGGTATCGGCATCAGCGAGCTGGTGCCCGACCCGGCCGGCATCGCCGATCCCAGCCAGCGAGCCGCCCTGCAGAAGGCGCTCGTCTACATGGGCCTCGAGCCGGGCAAGTCCTTGCTCGGGCATCCGGTCGATGTGGTCTTCATCGGCAGTTGCACCAACGGCCGGATCAGCGACCTACGCGAAGCGGCCGCCTTGCTCAAGGGCCGGCGGGTCAACAGTGGCGTGCGGGTCATGGTCGTGCCGGGCTCTGCGCCAGTGAAAGCCCAGGCCGAGCGCGAGGGCCTGCACGAGATTTTCCTGGCTGCCGGAGCCGAATGGCGCGAGCCCGGCTGCTCGATGTGCATCGCCATGAACGGTGACGAACTCCGTCCCGGGCAGTACGCCGTCAGCACCAGCAACCGCAACTTTGAGGGACGCCAGGGCAAGGGCGGGCGCACCTTCCTCGCCAGCCCGCTCACCGCCGTCGCCACAGCCATCAGCGGTGTGGTCTCCGACGCGCGCAGACTGCTCTAAAACTCATGGACAAGTACACCGCGCTCACCAGCAAAATTGTCGCGCTGTCAGCCGAGAACGTTGACACCGATCAGATCATCCCGGCCCGCTTTCTCAAGGTCACCGACAAGGCCGGCCTGGGCGACAATCTGTTCGCCGACTGGCGCTACAACGGCGACGGCTCGCCCAGGCCCGACTTCATCCTGAACCAGCCTGACATGAAGGGCCGCCAGATCCTGCTGGCCGGCGACAACTTCGGCTGCGGCTCGTCGCGCGAACACGCGCCGTGGGCGCTGGCCGGCTTCGGATTCCGGGCTGTAATCAGCACCTCGTTTGCCGACATCTTCCGAAGCAACGCGCTCAAGAACGGGTTGCTGCCCATCATCGTCGACAAGGACACCCACCATCAATTGTTCAGCCTTGTCGGCGAAGAGCCGACAACCCAGTTGTCGGTCGATCTGGCCAGCCAGACGGTGATTCTGCCGGACGGGCGCAAAGTGGGCTTCAATCTGGACGCGTTCTCCAAGGCCTGCCTGTTGAACGGCGTTGACGAAATCGGCTATGTCCTGGCGATGGACGACAAGATTCGGGCGTACGAAACCCGAGTCTGATGTCGTTGATAACGTTGTTAACGTTGATAAGGTTGGTAACGTTATCAACCTTATCAACGTTACCAACGTAATCAACCTGACCAACCAGAATGGCCACCCCCAGCGCGCCCCCCGTCACCCGCGATGATCTCGTCGCGGGCCTGCATGCGCGCGGCGTGTGTTATCTGGCCCCGACCCCGGCCGGCGACGAGCGGCCGGTCAACGACGAGGAGTTGATTCTCGGGCTGGCCCGGGCCAAAGACGCCCGGTTGCGTTTCGCGCTGTCGGCGCTTCTGTTACGCCATCCGATGCTGTCGGTGGCGGTCGAACAGGTATGCGCGACCCCCCACGCGGCCCAGACTCTGGGCGAGTTGCGCAAACAGTACGTAGCCTCGATGTATCTTCAGCGGATGTGGCGCACTCGCCTGCGTCTGGCCTTTGGCGACAGCCCGCTCATCCCCGAGCGGTTCACTTCCGAGCTGCGCCTGCCTTCGCCGGAGGTCATGCACGGCGAACTTGGCCTGCGCCGGCTGACCGAGCACAGCCCGTACAACGACTGGTCCTCATATGAACAGGTGGTTGAGCTGCTGATCGAACAGCCCTGCGCGACATAGCCGCGTGGTATTCTCAATCGCTCATGCGCCCGCCCATCGACCGGCTCCGCGTCCATTACTTCCTGGTGAAGCTGGGGATGGCCTTCCGGCATCCTGGCCGGCTGTATCTGGTGGGCGGCGCGACTCTGGTGTATGAGGGCCTGCGCGAGCAATCGCTCGATATCGACATCGACTACGAAGTGACGCCCGAGCATGAGGCCGAGTTCTCGCGCGTGATCACGGCCCTGAAAGAGGAGCTGCAGATCAACGTCGAGCTGGCCTCGCCCGGGCACTTCATTCCCCTACCGGCCGGCTGGAAGGACCGGGCCCGCCACGTGGGGCGGTTTGGCCTGGTGGATGTTTTTCACTTCGATCTGTACAGCACGGCCCTGAGCAAGATCGAGCGCGGGCGCGAGGGCGACTACCAGGATGTGCTGGCAATGTTGCGCGGCGGGCAGATCGAGCTCGACCCACTCCGGCATGCCTTTGCGAATATTCTGCCGCGGGTCGAGGCCGAGAGCCTCAAGCGCAACCCCGAGCGCTTCAAGCGCAACTTCGCCGCGCTCGAGGCAATGGCGGAGGTGGGACCGCAGACCGCGGACAGCTGATCGGCGAGGCTGGCTGCGTTCGCCGCGCAGCGGTTAAAATGCTCTTCGACATGCCAGAGCGTGACGTGCCAGGAATCACCCACGAGAAAGTCAAGGGGCGTTATTTGTATCTGCGCCGGGTCGGTTTCTCGTGGCGCGCGTCTCAACACCGGCCCTATCTTTGGAATCGCGCGCTCGCGGTAGGGCTTGATCGGCTCCGGGCGATGGCCACCCTCAGAATGATCAATCACCGGTGATCATGCCATCTCCGGTTTTGAGGGCCTTCTGGAGTCTCGCAACCTGGATTGCACCGGCGCACACCCGCCGTGGCCGCTATCTCAAGTTCCTGATGGCCAGTCCGCAGTTTCTTGTCGGTAATGGCCCGTCCAGGCTGGCCCGCGCAGTCAGGTCGCGCGTCCGTCGATTCACGATGGCGGCGCCGGCGGGCAGACAGTCGCTCGTCGCCCAAATCACCACCCCCATCGAGGCGCCGGTTCCGGCTGCCATGGCAACTGCCGCATTCGTGGGCGGATGGTGCCAGCGTCCGCCGTTCCGCGCGCGATCAGCGCGTATTTTGCGCAACAGTTCCCCGGTCTGTGAAGCTTTGTTTCTTGACCGTCCGGATGCTTTCCCAACGCCCTTTCTATCCGAAATCAGCCCTGAGCACCGCTTGCGATCCATCGCATTTTGGGCAATTCTCCCGGCTCCGGGCGCGGCCGAGACCGGCGACGACCGTCTGGACCTCGAACTGACTCTTACAGACAAGAGTCTTTGCGTCGTCGAGGTGAACGGGCCATCCGGCGCGCCGCGCATCAAGCCGGAACCGCTGTCCGCCGTGCCCGAGTTTTCTGGCGGCGCCCAGCCCCGGGTCGCGATCTGCATGACGACCTGCAACCCCAGCCAGGTTCTATTCAGCCGGCAAATCGATTCGATCATCGCCCAGACCCATGAGAACTGGATTTGCGTCGTTTGCGATGACGGCTCCGACCCTGCCGTTCTGGACCATATCCAGAGCACGCTGACGCGCGATCGCCGGTTTGTTCTAATCAGGAACAAGTCCAACCTCAGTATGTATCACAACTTTGAAAAGTGCCTTTCGATGGCACCCTGCGACGCGGAATTCGTAGCCCTTTCGAATCATGACGACTACTGGCAACCGGACAAGATCGAGACGCTGCTCAATGCGTTCGACGCCGGAACGATGATGGCCTACTCCGATATGCGGATCGTGGCGGAGGACGGCCGGGTCATTTCAAATACCTGCTGGACGACAAGTAGAAACAACCATACAAACTACGCCTCGCTCCTCCTCGCCAACACCGTCACCGGCGGCGCATGCATGTTCCGCCGGAAGATTCTCGCTGACGCCTTGCCATTTCCGCAGCGGATTGGGAGGGCGTTCCATGATCATTGGCTCGCCTGCGTGGCAATGTCGCTTGGATCGATCGCTCACATCGATCGACCGCTGAATGACTACGTTCAACATCACGCTCAGGTAATCGGCCAGCGTGTGCCGCCCGCGAACCGCCAGCTCAGTCTGGCCAAATGGACCCCTCGCCAAATCCGGCAGACCGCCCGGGGGTTCCTCACCCATGGAAGTCAGGCGTATTTCGATGACGTCGCGCGGATACAGTTGATCGCAACGGTGCTGGATGCGCGGCTTGGCTCGCGCATCGCGCCGGCCAAACGGCGGAGCCTGAGCCGGTTCCGGCGATTGCTGTCAGGCGGCGGATGGTTGTGGCTGGCCGTTCTGGGCGCGATTCCGGCCCGGGCCGCCGAGACCGATGGCGCCGCCCATCACCTTTTGCGAGGGCTGGTCTGGCGGGCCTGGGCGCAGGCCAAAGCGCGGTGGATGCGGCTCCCCGCGCCAACCCAACTGGCGATCCAGGCAGCCTCCCTCAGTCGGCCCACAATGGCCTCCCGGGAGTCGCCGCCGGCCAGGGGCGAATTGCCCGAGCGCGCCCGTGCCATTCACGAGAAGATTGCCCCCCTACATGTCGCGCCCAGCGACGCCGAGAACGAACGGATCAATCTGCTGATCCCAACCATCGACCTGAGTTACATTTTTGGCGGCTACATCGGCAAGTTCAACCTCGCCCGCGCTCTGGCTGAGCGCGGCCATCGCGTCCGAATTGTCATCGTAGACTATTGCGACTATCTGCCGTCGCTGTGGGCCGCCCAAATCAGCAAATACCAGGGTCTTGAGCGGCTCTTCGAACGGGTGGAGGTTGCCTACGCCTTTGACCGAAGCAAACCGCTCCCGGTCAATCCGCGCGATCGCTGGATCGCGACAACGTGGTGGACGGCCCACATCGCCCATGACGCATGCCGACGGCTGGGATCAGGCGATTTCCTGTATTTGATCCAGGAGTTTGAGCCATTTACATTTGAGATGGGCTCGTTCTTCGCGCTGGCCAGCCAGAGCTACACATTTCCGCACACGGCGTTGTTTTCGACCGAACTTCTGCGCGGCTACTTCCGCGACAACCGGCTGGGCGTATTCGCTGCCGACATCGCCCACGGGGAGGTCCGCTCACTTTCCTTCCAGAACGCAATCACGCCGATCGCCCCCCCTGCCGCAGGCATGCTCAAAGAGCGCCCGACGCGTAAGCTGCTGTTCTACGCTCGCCCAGAGCAGCACGCTGCGCGCAATATGTTCGAGCTAGGCCTCCTTGCTCTCCAGCGCGCCGCAGCGGCCGGGAATTTCGTCGGTGAATGGGAATTCAACGGGATTGGCACCGTCGGGGCTGGCGGTCACATCCGGTTGACGTCCAAACACCGGCTGAACCTGCTTCCGCGCCAGAGCCAGAACGATTATGCATCCGTCCTAAAGGCGCACGATATCGGGCTTGCGTTGATGTACACGCCGCATCCGAGTCTGGTCCCCATCGAAATGGCTTCGGCGGGCATGTCGGTGGTGACTAACTCGTTTGCCAACAAGACCGCCGGCGCTATGCGAGAGATCTCGCCGAACTTCATCACGGTGAGCCCAACGATTGAAGACATTGCGGTCGGCCTGGCGCGCGCCGTTGTTCGCGTTTCGGACGTGGCCGGCCGGGTTGAGGGCGCCCAGGTGAGCTGGTGCAGGGACTGGGATTGCGCCTTGAACGAGGCGGTGATGTCCGGCGTCGAGCGTTTCCTCGGCGTCAGTGGCGGAAGCAGGCATTAGCGTGCGCCCACGATCAGCGCGCCGACGATGATCAGCGCCTGGATGACCAGCACAACGACGAACTGCCCGAGAAACGACGCCTTCGAAGTCTTGTGCCGGAACAGCAGCATACCGACGATCGCGGCCCCGGAGCCGCCGGCCAGCGCCAGGCCCAGCAGCACCCGCTCCGGGATGCGCGTCCGATCTGACGCCGCGATGGCCTTGTCGTAGCCATACATCGCCAGCGTCACGCCGTTGATGGCGATCAGCCACGCCCACAACGGGTGCAGCTGCGCGCCCACGGCCAGCAAAAACGCCAGGGCGATGACGAGGCCAAAGGTCAGCAGCAGCGTCCGCGTCACCGGGGCAATCCGCGCGCGCGGGCGGCGCGGCCGCCGGTTGGAATACCCGCCTCCCATCGGCTAGACCGGCAGCGCCGCCCGCTCATAGCGCGCCAGCCAGGCCGCTGCAAACGCCGCAAAACGCTTCTCAATGATCGATGCCCGAATGTCAGCCATCAGCTTGAGCAGAAATCGAACGTTGTGCAGGCTCATCAAGGTCAGACCCAGCAGTTCGCCCGCCTGCAGCAGATGGCGCGCATACGCCCGGCTGAAGGTCCGGCAGGCGTAGCAGTCGCAGCCCGCGTCCAGCGGCCCGTCATCCTCGGCGTATTTCAGGTTTGTCACGTTGATCCGCCCGTCGCGGGTAAAGGCCGCCCCATGGCGGGCCAGCCGGGTCGGCAGCACGCAGTCGAACATGTCCACTCCGCGAGCTACCCCGCGAATCAGATCGCGGGGATCGCCCACCCCCATCAGATAGCGCGGTTTGTCGCGCGGGAGCGCGTCGTCCATCCAGTCGATCACCGGGAACATCTCTGCCTTGGTCTCGCCCACGGCCAGCCCGCCGATCGAGTACCCGGGAAAATCCATCTCGGTGATCGTCCGGGCCGACTGCTCGCGCAGGTCGCGGAAGATCCCGCCCTGGACGATCCCAAACAGGGCCTGGTCCGCCCGCTTATGAGCGTTGCGGCAACGCCGCGCCCAGGCGTGGGTGCGGGCCAGCGACGCGATGATGTACTCGCGGTCGGTCGGAGGCGGGCACTCGTCAAAGGCCATGATGATATCGGCGCCCAGGTTCTCCTGAACGGCAATCGACTTCTCGGGGGTGAAACGGTGCGAGCTCCCGTCGATGTGGCTCTTGAACGTCACCCCCGCGTCGTCGATCTTGCGCGTCTCGCTCAGCGAGAACACCTGGAAGCCGCCGCTGTCGGTGAGGATCGGGCCGGGCCACCGCATGAACGGGTGCAACCCGCCCCGCCGGGCGATCAGCGCGTCGCCGGGCCGCAGATACAGGTGGTAGGTGTTCGAGAGCACGACACTGGCGCCCATTTCGGCCAGGTCGCGCGGGTAGACGCCCTTCACGGTGGCCTGAGTGCCGACCGGCATAAAGACCGGCGTCAGCGCGTCCCCATGCGGGGTCCGCAGGATGCCCGCCCGGGCCCGGCCGTCCGTGGCCCGCAGTTCAAAAAACATGCGGGATATCATAGTGGACTCAATTCCCATGAATCTGCTTCAGAAAGCCGCCCTCGCCCTCCGCGCCGCGCTTAGCGGGCCGCCTCAGCCGATGGCCCCGGCGCCGCGCCGAGATCCGCCGGGCGATCAGCAAAAAGAGCTCGCTCTGCGCCGCAAAGAGTTGGCCGAGGCCCGGGCCCGGCTGACCGAAGAGCTGGCCCGCCTTGACGCCTTGGCGGACCGGGCGGTGAAAGCCG
>JBKJQK010000345.1:0-2890 GCA_046594095.1 Anaerolineae bacterium
GCGCTGGCCATCGCGGACCGGCAGATCGGCGGCGCGGCGACGTTCTGCGGGCGCTGTCATATGCCCGCCAACTGGGTGCGCGGCGACGCTCCGCTCAGCGAAGATGGCGTCCAGGCGTTTACGGCGGCCGACATCGATCAGGGGGTGGCGTGTCTGGTGTGTCATCGCATGGCGCCGATCTATCCGCTCGCCGGCGAAGCCCCCCGCGACGCCGCTGAGCGCGCCGCCGTGCCCACCGCCGGGATCCGGCATGCGAACGCCCAGAACATCTATGACCGGCAGGATTTCCGGCGGGGGCCATTCGAGCCGGGCTATGCCCTGCACAACGCGCAACAGAGCCAGTTCTTGCTGACGGCTGAACTGTGCGGGGGCTGCCACGATGTGAGCAACCCAATGCTGTCGCGCGATCCCGCCAGCGGCGAATATGTCCTCAACGCGCTCGACGCGCCCGCGCCCGTGACCGCCACGCTCTTCCCGCTCCAGCGGACGTATTCCGAATGGTCGCTCAGCGCCTTCAACTCGATCACCGGGGTGGCTGCCGTCGCGGGCCTGTATCCCGGCTTGAAGCGCAGCGACAACACCGCGACTGGCGGCGTGACCGTCTGCCAGGATTGCCACATGCCCCGCACAGAGGGACCGCTGGTCAAGCTGTCCGACTACCCGGTCCGCTACGTCGCCAGCCATTCGCTGTATGGCGGCTCGCATCCGGTCATGGCGGAGTTGCTCGATTCAGTCTGGTCGGACTACGACGCCGAGTTCAACCCCGTCAAAAAGGAACAGACCTTTCTGGCCGCGTCGGAGGGCTACACAAAATTGCGGGGCGTGGCGGTGAGTGTGGCCCTATCGTTGGGGGATGGCCTGGCGGTTACCGTGACGAACAATGCCGGCCACAAGTTCCCCACCGGCTACGAAGAGGGCCGCCGGGCGTGGCTGGCGGTCGAACAAATCGACGGCCTGCTTGGCACCCTGGTCTTCACTTCGGGCGCGTACTCCACGGTCACGGGCCGGATCCTGCCGGGCAGTCTGGATCTTGCCCCGCGGGTGTATGAGATCAAGAATGCGGTTGGGCTCACTCTGGCGGCCCAGCTGGGGCGCCCTGATCTGGCCGGCCCCGGGTTTAACCAGACCCTGAACAATGAGATCGCGCGGGACACCCGCATTCCCCCGCGCGGTTTTGCCAATGCCGCCTTCGAGGCGGCCCAGGCTGGCGTTGTCGGAGGCGTCTACGCGGACGGGCAGTATTGGGATACCGCCGCCTTCCCGATCGCGCCGTGCGCGAGTGTCATCACCGTGGCGGTCCTGTATCAGCAGGTGACCGGCGAGTACGCCGACTTTCTGGCGGTCGAGGCCAACTTCACCGTCACCGACGCTGTGCGCGGGCCGACCAATTGGGGGACGCTCCTGGCCGGACGCTGGACGCCCCCCGAGGTGCTGACCCGCCGGGTGATCGCGCGGGCGCCGGACGCGGCGGTCTGCCCGGCCAGGCGCTACTACTTCCCGAGGATTATGCGCTAGCCACACGCTGGCGGCGGCGTCAGGATGCAGACAAACGCGTACGGTCTGCGGTCCGCGCCGCGCGTCCGGTAGAATCCGCACGACATGGCCACCCTTGACATTGTCCGCGCGCTCGCGGAGGAGATTGGACCCCGCGGCAGCGCGCAGGAGGCGGAGCGAAAGGCCGCCGAGTATCTGACCGAGCGCCTGCGCGCGCTCAGTCTGGAACCCGAACGGCAGAGTTTCCAGAGCGCGCTGTCGGCCTACCACCCGTTCGCGCTCGCGACCGGCGTAGCGCTTCTGTCCGTTGTCCTATTCTGGCAACCGCAGCCGGTCGGCGCCGTCGCCGGTTTTGTCCTGGCCGGGCTCGCGTTCGTCTCGCTGGTCCAGGAGATGAGGTTTCGGCCCAATCTGCTGCGCTGGATGCTGCCGATCGAAGATAGCCAGAATGTATTTGCGCGCCTGGCGCCGCGCGGCGAAATCCGTCAGTCGATCGTCATCACCGCCCACTACGACACGCATCGGACGCCGCTGATTTTCAGTTCGCCTGGTTGGATGCGGGTCTTCGGTTTGCTGACCCCGATTGGGGTATCGAGCGTGGGTGTCCTCGCAGTCCTGTGCCTTGCCGGCATCTTCGCCCCGATCGGCGTTCGGCCCGGGACTGGCTTTGGCCAGTTCGGCGAGTTCGCGATGGCGTTGCGGGTCATCTCGCTCATCCCGGCGGCCTTCGTCCTGTTTGTCTTCGGCCTGATGTTCCAGGCGGATCGATCGCCCTATAACCCCGGCGCCAACGACAACGCATCGGGTGTCGCGGTGGCGCTCACCCTGGCCGAACGCTTGCAGTCAGCGCCGCTCGAGGCGACCGAGGTCATTGTCGCCTTTACCGGCAGCGAGGAAGTGGGCGGGTATGGCGCGGACGCGCTGCTCGCCAAACTCAAAGCTGAGCGGGCTTACCGGATGCACTTGACTATCGACCAGGTGGCCGGGGCGGGCTGTGACCCGTGTGTGATTGTCGGCGAGCGCTTTCTGGTCCCGGCGGCCAGTGATCCGGCCCTGGTTGCTCTGGCCGAGGCGGTTCTGGCGGCTCATCCCGAACTGGGTGGCCGAACCCGAACCCTGTCCGGCGCCTATGGCGAACTCAGCATCGGGGTCAAACATGGTTTGCGCGCAATCGCGTTGGGCGCTCTGACGGCCGATGGCGTGTCGCCGCACTGGCATCAGCCGACCGATACCGTGGCGAACCTCGACGCTGGCGCGTTGGCGCGCTCGGAGGAGCTGGCCTGGCTCCTGCTTCAAGCAATTGACGGCGCCTCGCGGCCCTGAGCGGGCCGCGCCTCTTATGTCCAACCCGCAGGCTTCATCACCGCGCGCCTGGCCCGGCTGGGCGGCCCGGGCC
>JBKJQK010000374.1:0-3100 GCA_046594095.1 Anaerolineae bacterium
TACGGCGTCCGAAACCCCGAAACGATGGAGCCAGAGATATTGAGCCTCATGTTTGAAGAAGACCGCGCTATTCCCCAAGGTGCGGAGCGGTGGGCGATTTCAGGTTGTAGCCCAACGAACGCATGGCGTTTCTTGATGGACAAGCGGACTGGCCGGCTTTGGATTCAAGTGTTTTATCCGGATTGGGCCGGTGACGCGGATGGGTGCGGCTACCCGACCTCCAAGCCATGACCGCACCTCATCTTGCGAATGGGGGCATGCAGCGACCGTGACTACACTGTTTGTTCGGGCGCAGGGGAAACTCACCCACTAAGCCGGCGTTCCCGTTCGACTGTCACCGCCGATGTTGGCCGCTTCGGGCGCGCCTGCTCCGCCACGGGCCGCCCCGCCACCGCCGCTCCCGGCATTGTCGCCGCCGCCACCCCCGCCGCCACTGCTGCTTTCAGGCGCGTCGGTCTCCGGACTCGGCGCGCCTGCGGGTGGCGCGCCGCCCCCTCCGCCACCCCCGCCGCCTTGCTCCTTTTTGAGCTGTTTGGCGGCTTCGTCCTCGGCTTTCTTGAATAGTTCCGCCAACTGCTTGCACATTTGGGCGGCCTGTTCGAGGGCGCTGATCAACCGGCGCAGCGCGGGAATCACGGTCCCATTCATCTCGGCATAGAAGGCGCGCGCGCCGGGGCCGATCCAGTCCCCGTTCTGCAGGATGTCCATGGCTTGCTGGATGTTCTTCAACATTGCCGCGCAGTTTTGCGCCTCCTGGTTCCACTTGCTGGCCAGCTTCATCAGTTCGTCGTAGTCCGCTCTAATGCGATTGGATGGCATGACAGTGCGCTCCTCGTGTGTGAATCTGAGCGGGCCGTCGGTGGCGGCCGTTTCAGACAAGTTGTGCGTTCGGTCGGTTGTTTCAACCCGACAATTTCACTATATCCCCAAGGACTGTCCCGCGCAACGGCGCGGGCCGGGAAACGTGTCCCGGATGAGCCGGGAAGTCGAAGGCCCTTCTGTTTTGGATCGCGCACTAAGCCCGATACACGCGGTCCGCGAAGGGCCGGCCAATTTGCCAATATCAACAACCTATAATCAATGACATCCACGCAATGGCTCTTCTCCGTGACGAGGTGTTCGGAGCTGGTTTGGATCAAGAACCGACTGAGGAGAATCCCATGAGCAAATCGTTGCGCGTCCTGATTGCCGATGATGAAAGCATCATCCGCATGGGTTTGCGCGCCATCCTGACTGAACTCGGCCACACCGTTTTTAGCGCCGCCGACGGCGTCGAAGCGGCCAGCCTCGCGCAACGCGAGGAGCCCGATATCGCGCTGCTGGACGTGCGCATGCCTTTCCGGGATGGCATCGACGCCGCGGCTGAGATCGTCAAGCGCCGGCCCATCCCAATCGTCATCCTGACCGCTTTCAACGAGGGCAGCCTACTGGACCGGGCCACTGAGATTCCGGTGCAGGGCTACCTTGTCAAGCCGGTCAAACGGGATGACCTCGTGGCGGCGATCAGGGTCGCCATGGCCACCTTCCAGGATCGTAAAGTGCTCAAGGAAAGGGTGGACGATCTCGAAGAGAAGCTGACGACGCGCAAGCTTATCGATCGGGCCAAAGGCATTTTGATGAAGGGCGGGATCGGCGAGGA
Organism: Anaerolineae bacterium; assembly: GCA_046594095.1. Classification (GTDB taxonomy): domain Bacteria; phylum Chloroflexota; class Anaerolineae; order J036; family Brachytrichaceae; genus Brachythrix. The sequence continues at coordinate 1,640 of JBKJQK010000374.1, forward strand.
AGAGGCCTACCACGAGATTCAGATGCGCGCCCGGGCCCGCCGCACGACCATGAGCAAGATCGCGCAGGAACTGATTGACAAGAAGTGATGGGCCATTAGCCATTAGCCATTAGCCATTAGCCTTTAGCTCATGGCTGTTAGCCAAATGCTAAAGGCTTAAGGCTGAAGGCTGAAGGCTCATGGCTCAAGGCTCATGGCTCAAGGCTTTCCAGCACCCGCCTGAAATCCTCGGGCAGTGGCGCCTCGACGCGCAGCTCAGCGCCGGTGGAGGGCAGATTGAAGCGCAGTTCACTCGCATGCAGCAGGTGACGGGGCGCAAGGGCTTTGCTGAGCGGGTCGCGGCGGGTCGCCCCATAGGTCTCGTCTCCAACGATGGGAAACCCGAGCGAGGCGAAGTGGACCCGCACCTGATGGGTGCGCCCGGTGCGCGGGTGCGCGCGCAGGAGCGCGTACCGCATGGGCGCGATGGGTGCCTTGCGCTCAGGCGCGGCCCCGAACGCGCGCGCGACGACGTTGGCGTCCGCAACCGTCCAGCGCCGGGTGACGGTGAAGTCGTTCTGAGCGGGGCGCTCGACCGAGACAATCGCTATCCGTTGGCGGTGACTGGGGTCCCGACCGATTGGCCTGTCGATCAGCCCGGATGCCGGCATCACCTCGCCCACGCACACAGCCAGATAGGTCTTGTCGATCGTCCGGGATTTGAATTGGGCCTGCAGCGCGCGCAGCGCTGGATCGGTCTTCGCAACCAGCAGGGCGCCACTGGTTTCCTTGTCGAGCCGATGCACGATCCCTGGCCGGGATGGATCATCGCCCGCTTCGATCGATTCGGGCGCGTGGCTCAACACGGCGTTTGCGACCGTGCCACTGGCGACCCCGGCTCCCGGATGGACGACCATCCCGGCCGGCTTGTTGATGACGAGGACATCCGCGTCTTCGAACAGGATGTCGAGGTCGATCGCCTCCGCCCGGAGTTCGGCCGAAACAGGCGCAGGTGAACGGACGTCGATCCAGTCGCCCGGGCGGACAACGTCTCCGGCGCCACGCGGCTGGCCGTTGACCTGAACCTGTCCTGCGTCGATCAGCTTGTGGGCGGCGCTACGGGTGAGGCCGGCCACACCCGCCGCGACCAGTTTGTCCAGGCGATCGGAGTGGGGCGCCTGAAAGCGGGCATGCCGTTCGCCAGGGTCTTCTGCGCGTGGCGCCAGAAAGCGGGCGTCCACGGATTTGCTCAGTCGTCCTTCTTGTTCAAGCCAAGCACCGCCTCGAGCACGACGTTGATGATCCCCATCACAATCCCGCCGATGATGGCTGGCCCCCAGCCGTCGACAAGCAGCCGGCCGTCCGACAGGCTGGCGGTGAGCATCAGCATGGCGCCGTTGATGACCAATACGAACAATCCGATCGTGACTATGACAAGCGGGCAGGTCAACAGCTCGACGATGGGTTTGATCAGGGCGTTGA
>JBKJQK010000562.1:0-4305 GCA_046594095.1 Anaerolineae bacterium
CTTTTAGCTCATCAAGCTGGACTACGGAGTCAAGTTGATCCAGCTTACGCTGCGCCACTCGCCAAGCCGAAGTTGGGCAGGCTTTCCGCGCCGCACGTGTATTTTTGCCATTGAAGACATCTTCGATGCCCGCATCTTTGAAATCCACAATCACATCAGCATGGTAGCACGGATAACATGCTATTGCAAGCTCCTTGCGGCGGCGGGATAGGAAGACTCGATCGCATCGACGAAGGCCCGGCGGTCGGGCAATGAGCTGCGGCTCCCCGAGCGCCTCGATCATGTCGGCGGGGATATGTTGGCGCACGTGAGACGATCGCACAAACATCCCGCCGTCGGGGATGAAGAACACCGAGTTGCCGAGCCCCAACAGGTTGAAGAGCGCCACCCACATGGCGTCAGCGGAACTGGGGCGATTCACAATGACACTGGGGTCCTGCATCCTTGACCCGCAACCGAGCGCTAGGGGCCGTCCTCTTTCTCTACCGCCGTGCGCTTCGGGCCGCAATCAACTCGAAACGGCTTGCGTCCGGGGCGACCTGCGCCCTCGCGGCCCGGACCGACAAACGCATTCCGACTAGGCTCTGCCCAGACTCTCCGGATTTGAACCGCGGTGATATTCTCGTGTCGCATGAAGTACATCATCCCGCGCAACAAACTCGTTCCCGATCTGAGCTTTGAAGACGTCCTTCGTTCCGGAAGCATTCTCAAGGACAGGGACGGAAGGCCGTTGACCCAACATATATTTGTATACCGGGGGACCGACCCGCGTCTCCCGACCTCGGCCCTGGTCCCGGTCGGACGGATGTTTTTCTTCGTCCTGGGTCTGATTTATGTCCCGGACAAGGCGCTGTCGCTCCTTGATTACGTGGCGGAACCCTTCAAGGCGGCCCAGACGCTGACCTCGGGCGGGCTGACCGATCTCGTATTCGGCAATATTCCCGAGCCGCTCAAGACCCTCCTCGAAAAAGCGGTCGAACATGCGCTCTCGCCAGAGAAAGAACTCAAGGCCATAACCGCGGGCGTCTCCGAACTGACCAAGATGGACGCGTTGTATCTGCCGGGTGTTCAGATCGTTGAAATTGACCATCTGATGATTCCACGCGGTTTCTTGCGAGCGGAGAGACACCACGTCCTGTTGACCTATGAGCGCCAGGATGGCGGACGCGCCACCTACACCCTGGCATTCTTTGGCGCGCAGGCCGAAACAATGTTCGACTCGATGTCGTCGGTCGTACTCACAGCGCGTTGGCGGGCTGAGTTTGCCCACCTGGTCCAGATGGTGAAGGAAGAACAGATCGATACCGGCCCGCTGTGGACGGCCGCCACTGAGAAATATCAAGCGCGCTATGGCGGCGACTGGAACAAACACATTGATGAGCTGGTCGCCGAGGTCAACAAGGTCTTTTATGACGCGCTTGATCGGAAGGGATTTACCCAGGCCAGGGGCCTTGCCGAGGTCCTCAAGCGGATCGGGCCCCTCGTCCCACACTATCGGCAGGTACCAGAACTCCGGGATTGGGTGCGGGCGCTGGAAGAGGGGAGGTGGTTTTCGTAATAGAAGAAAGTCGTCGGGCGTAGGGCTTGACAAATCGGAGGAATTCGTGTACTTTACCAACAGGTTAATTAACCGGTAGGTTAATCGCGATGCCAAATGATCCCTTGAGCGCCACCTTCGCCGCCCTGGCCGACCCTACCCGTCGGGCGATCCTGGCTCGCCTCGTCGCCGGAGAGACCTCGGTGAAAGCCCTGGCCGAGCCGTTTGCGATCAGCGCGCCGGCCGTCACCAAGCATCTGAAGGTGCTCGAACGGGCGGGGCTCATCTCGCGCAGCCACCGGGCCCAGTGGCGGCCCTGCCGCCTCAACGCGAAGCCCATGCAGGAAGTCGCCAATTGGGTGGACCAATACCGCCAGTTCTGGGAGCAGAGTTTCGATCGTCTGGGGGAATACCTCCGCGAAACGCAGCAAAAGGAGAATGCCAATGGCAATCAGTAACTCAGGCGCGCCGGCCGAGGCCGAGCTCGTCATCACCCGTGTCTTCAACGCGCCCCGGGCGCTGGTTTACACGGCCTGGACCGAGCCTGCCCGGCTGTCCGAGTGGTGGGGGCCCAAGGGCTACGCGATGACGGTTGCGCGGATGGACCTGCGGCCCGGCGGCGTCTTTCTCTACAGCCAGCAGGCGCGGGGCGGCCCGGTGATGTGGGGGCGGTTTGTGTATGGCGAGATCGTTGCTCCCGAGCGGCTCACCTTTATCAATTCATTCTGCGATGCGGCCGGCAACGTGATCCGCCACCCGATGGCGCCGACCTGGCCGCTGGAAGTGCAGAACTCGCTGACGCTGATCGAAGAAGGCGGAAGGACCACCCTCACCCTGCGGGGCGGGCCCCACAACGCGACCGAAGCCGAACGCGAAACGTTCCAAAGCGCCCTTGCCCAGGTGCAGGGCGGCATGGGCGGCACTTTGAGCCAGCTCGAAGCCTATCTGGCCCGGGCCCTACAGGAGTAATCATGCGCAAACTGGTTGTATCTGAATTTGTTACGTTGGATGGCGTGATGGAAGCCCCGGGCGGGGAACCCTCGCTCGGCGCCCGGTCCGGCTGGACGATTCCCTACTGGGGCGATGACATCGGCGACTTCAAGACCGCCGAAATGTTAGCCGCCGGCGCGTTGCTGCTCGGCCGCGTCACCTACCAGGGTTTTGCCGCCGCCTGGCCGGGCCGGACCGACGAAGGCGGTCTCGAAGACCCGATGAACAACTACCCAAAGCATGTGGCCTCGACGACGCTGAACACCGTCGAATGGAACAATTCCAGCCTGATCCGTGGGAATGTTGCGGAGGAGATCGCTCGCTTGAAGCAGTTGCCGGGCAAAGACATCCTCGTGTATGGCAGTTGCGGGCTGGTCCAGTCGCTTCGGAAGTACGACCTGGTGGACCAGTACAACCTGTTGGTCTATCCCGTGACGGTTGGAATCGGCAAGCAGTTGTTTGACCGGGCTGATCAGAAGCAGGACTTGAAGCTGAAGCAGACCAAAGCCTTCAGTTCGGGCGTTGTGCTGATGGTGTATCAGGTCTGATCCGGGGCAGTTCCCTCGGGGGACGCGGGCAGAATCCAGAGACCGTTGGTTTTGCCGTTGGAGATCAAATATGACGAATACCAAATTGGATGCGGTGGACACGGCCGACTACGTCGTGACGGAGAACGGGAAGCGGGCCACGGTCATGGCTCCCGCCGGCCGGCAGGAGACCATCACCTCTCGCGTCTTTGACGCGCCGCGCGAGCTGGTGTTCAAGACCATCACAGACCCGGCGCTCATCCCGCGCTGGTGGGGGCCGCGCTATCTCACGACCGTCGTCGACACCATGGAGCCACGACCCGGCGGGCAGTGGCGTTTCGCGCAACGCGACACCCAGGGCAACGCGTACGCCTTTCACGGCGTCTATCACTCGGTCACACCCTTCGAGCAGATTGTCCAAACGTTCGAGTTCGAGGGGCTTCCCGGGCATGTCATCCTCGAGACGATGACGTTCGAGGAAATCGACGGGAAGACGCGAATGACCAACACGGGTGTGTTTCAAAGCCTGGCGGACCGCGACGGGATGGTCGCGGAGGGCATGGAAACAGGGGCGATCGAGTCCATGGAACGGCTGGCCGCACTCGTCGACGAGACTGCCGCGGCAGGCGAGCGAAACGTAGGTCTGGCTTGAACACGAGAATCCTGATGACGGCCAGCGCCGGCGTTCTCGGGCTGGCCGGCCTGGTCGCGTTGTTTGTCCCGGAGTTGCCGCTGGCGGCGCTTGGCGTCGCTGAGGCGAGTTTCCCCGCCCTCGTTGTTCAGTTGCTTGGCACGCTGTATCTGTCGTTCGCGTACATGAATTGGCTGGCCCGAGGCAGCGCCATCGGCGGCATCTATACCCGGCCGATTTCGATGGCGAACTTCACCCACTTCTTCGTTGGGGCGCTCGTTCTCGCCAAGGCGCTCCTGGGCGGCGGATCCAGCGTCGTGGTCGTGGTCGTGGCCGGCATATACGCTGTATTCGCGCTTCTGTTTTGGTGGCTGGCCTTCAAACACACGGGTCTTGTCGATCGATCCGCCGCGCAGGAGCGAAAGGATCCGTGAACGCGGTTGGGCGTCAACGCTCCCGGAAGCATCCTGAGCGGCGCGCGGTGGCCCAATGCGAGCTTTCATCCAGATAAACCCCGGCGCGCCGCTTTTACAACGCTCTGAGCCGATCGGCGGCCTGCTCGGCGGTCAGATCGCGCTGGGCCTGGGCCAGCATCTCGTAACCGACCAGGAATTTCTTGA
>JBKJQK010000041.1:0-14966 GCA_046594095.1 Anaerolineae bacterium
GATCAATGACCTGCTTCCCCTGACCGGCAAACGCGTGCTGATGCGGGTGGACTTCAACGTCCCGCTCGACAAGGCCGGCGCCATCACCGACGACACCCGCATCCGCGCGGCGCTGCCGACGATCAATTTTGCGCGCGAGCACGGCGCGTCGGTCGTGCTCATGTCGCACCTGGGCCGGCCCAAGGGCGTCGATCCCGCGCAGAGCCTGAAGCCCGCGGCGGCCCGCCTGAGCGAACTGCTTGGCAAGCCCGTCGCGTTTGTGGCCGATTGCGTTGGGCCTGCGGTTGAGGCCCAGGCCGCCGCGCTTAAAGCCGGCGACGTGCTCCTGCTGGAAAACCTGCGCTTCCACAAGGAAGAAGAGAAGAACGACCCCGACTTCGCCAAACGGTTGGCCCGCCTGGGCGATGTGTATGTCTGCGACGCGTTTGGCACCGCCCATCGCGCCCACGCCTCGGTCGAGGCGGTCGCTCACTTCCTGCCCGCGGCCGCGGGCTTCCTAATGGAGAAGGAGATCAACTTCATCTCGAGGGTGCTGCTCTCGCCCGAGCGGCCGCTGGTCGCCATCCTCGGCGGGGCCAAGATCAGCGACAAGCTGCCCGTTATCCGCAATCTGTTGCCCCTGGTCGATCGCCTGCTCATCGGCGGCGGAATGGCCAACACATTCCTCAAGGCCCAGGGCTTTGAGCTGGGCGACTCGCTGGTCGAAGCCGACGCGGTCGCCACCGCGAAAGAAATCCTGCTCACCTCGGGCGACAAGCTCGTCCTGCCTGTCGATGTGGTGGTGGCGGACAAATTCAGCAATGACGCCAGCACAGCCACGGTCGCCGTCGACTCGATCCGGCCGGGCTGGCGCGCCCTCGACATCGGCGGCCAGTCGGCGATCAACTTTGCCAGGATCATCGCCGGGGCGAAGATGATCGTCTGGAACGGCCCGATGGGCGTGTTCGAGATGCCCAAGTTCGCGGCCGGCACCACGGCGGTCGCCAACGCGGTGGCCAATTCAGGCGCCATCAGCGTGATCGGCGGGGGCGACTCCGTCGCCGCGGTCGAACAGGCCGGCGTGGCCGACAAGATCACCCACATCTCCACCGGCGGCGGCGCCTCGCTCGAGTTCCTCGAAGGCAAGACCCTGCCAGGGGTGGCCGTGCTGCCGGACCGGGCGTAACGCGTTGGTAAGGTTGATAACGTTATCAACGATCTAAACGGTTTGCGCGAGCGCCACAAACGTCCGCACGCCGAAGCCGAGCGAACCCTTGGGCAGATAGCCCGCCGTGTTCTTGGAAAACATCATCGGGGCCATATCGATGTGCGCCCACGGATAGGCCGGCCCGTTCTTGTCGTCCAGGGTGAACTGCTGAAGGAACCAGCCGGATGCGCCAAGCCCTGAGGAGCGATTTCCAGCGCTGTTCTTGAAGTCAGCAGTGTCGCTCTTCATGCCCTCGCCATACTCCGGCCAGAGCGGCATCGGCCATAGCCGTTCGCCCACGCCGTTGCCCGCGGCCGTGACTGCGCGCCCCCAGACTTCGTCGGTGGTATGCGCCGTGGCGGCCATGCAATCGCCCATCGCCATCGACGCGACGCCGGTCAGGGTCGCGATATCGACCACCCCGGCGGGATTGAATCGCTTGGCGTAGTGCAGGGCGTCGGCGAGGATTAGCCGTCCTTCGGCGTCGGTGCTGATGATCTCGACCGTCATCCCGTTCATCATGGTCAGGACGTCGCTGGGCAAAAACGCTTCGTTGCTGATCCGATTCTCGACCAGCGGCATCAGCCCGATGACCCGGCGGGGAAGCTTGAGCTCAGCGATTGCTTGCATCGCGCCGGCGACGGCGGCCGCCCCGCTCATGTCTCCCTTCATCGTCACCATCCCGTCGGCGGTCTTGATCGAATAGCCGCCGGTGTCAAAGCACACGCCCTTGCCGATCAGGACGAGGGGCGCTTGTTTGGCAGTGCCGCGCGGCGCGTGTTCGAGGATGACAAAGCGGGGCGGATTTGCGCTGCCCTTATTCACGCTGAGCACGCCGCCCATCCGCAGCGCCTCCATCTCTTTTTCGGTCAGCACCGTGATCTTGAGGCCGCGCTTGCGGGCCATCGCCGCGCAGTGATCGGCAAACGCTTCAGGGTACATCACGTTGGGCGGACGATTGACCAGGGTCCGGGCGGTGTTCTGGGCGTTCGCGATGATTTCGCCATCCCGGGCCCCATCGCGCACAGCGGGGAAACGGCCATGGTCGGCCTCGAGCACCACCAGAGTGTCGATCTCACGCGATTCGGGCCGGGACTTCTGCTCGAGGTGCTGATACGCGCCGAGGATGGCGCCTTCAACGGTCGCCTGCGAGGCGGCTCGAGCCTCCATCCCGCCGCTCCCCGAGCCATGGGTGACCGTGGCGACATTCTTACAGCCAAGGGCGGCCGCCTTGCGCACTGCAGTCCCGCTGGCCTGTCGCACACGCTCGGCAGTGAGGTCGGCGGCTTTACCCAGGCCAACGATGATGACCCGTGGCGCCGGAATGAGCCCATGCGTGTAGATGACGGCCAGCTCGTTAAGCTTTCCCCGGAAATCGCCGAGTTCGATCAACCGGCTGATGGCGCCCTTGCCGGGCACGCCGTCGACCGAGCCCAGGGCAGTGTCAACGGCGCCGGCCGCGCCGCCAGGCGTTGTGACGCCCTCGAAGAGATTGACAATCAAGACATCGGCCGGGGTGGCCTGGAGCTGTTTGGGCAGGACTGAAATACGCATATTGAGATTGTAGGCCCGGGCCGGCGCGCCGCCCGCCCCGCGCGCGAAGGATGCCATCGACCTTCTCGTCAAAAAGCGGCGCGTGGATGAGACCTGGCCGGCGCAGCAAAAATACGCCGGTCGGGTCCACTTTGACATGGAGAAGGCGGGCGCTCCCAACCGCTGGAACACGTTGCGGGCGCTGCGCGTGCTGCGCTGGTGGGAAGAGGGTCCCGCAACCGAGCGCGAGGGTCAGGCCAGGACGTCGACGCCGCGAAGTCCGAAGAGGGTCGCCGCCGCCAGCAAGTGACGGTCGTTGCTGTAGATCTCGCCGAATCCATGTTCTGTCGCGCAGGCCAGATGGAGCGCATCCGCTGCTCTGAGAAAGACCGACGCGGGGCCCTGGAGATAGATCCGCTCGACCAGATCCACCGTTGTTTCGGTAAGCGGCAGCAGGCGGATCGCGCCGACCGCGCAATCCGCGCGAAACTGCTCAACGAGGGCGGCTAACTGGCGGCTTGTCGCCGCGACCCGTCGGGGGCCTGGGATTCGCCGCCGAGCGATGCGGGCCGAATCGCCGCAATATCCCGCTCCAAGGCGCCGAGCACCACGTCTCGAAGCGTGGTCCGCTGTTCGACCGCGCGAATCTTGGCCCTCTTGTAAAGCGCCTCCGGGATGTCGATCGTCGTCTTCATATCCAGAGGGTAGCATGAATACGGAAACCCGTATTGACGGGTTTCCGTATTGCGATCCATCAATTGGGGCGCGGCCACGGCGCGCGCAACTTGACACGAAGATGCCGCTCTGCAATTTTCGGGAGTCACCCAAAGCCGCGCACCCGACCAAAAAAAGACAGGGGACGCGGCGCTCCTTGAAAACCTGGGCAAGGTCAATACGAGCAAGGGATGTCTCTACGTGAAGCGGCTCGAAGATCTGAATCTTCCGGCGCTGAAGCGCTTGATCAAGGCGCCGGTCGACGAGAAGCGCAAATCCTCTGACTGAGCGCCGGGATATGGGAGACTCAATCGCCATATGCGCGTCCTTGTCTTCGACACCAAAAAATACGATCGCGACACGTTGACGGCCGCCAATGCCGGGCGCCATCAGCTCTTCTTCACGGAAGCCATGCTCAGTCCGGAAACGGCCGCGCTGGCGCAAGGCTATGCGGCGGTAAGCATTTTCGTCAACGATCATGCCAATGACGAGGCGCTCGAGATCATGGCCTCGGCCGGGACCGCTCTGGTCACGCTGCGCAGCACGGGCTTCAACAACGTGGACCTCGAAGCGGCCCAACGCCTAAAAATGACGGTGATGCGGGTCGCCAACTACTCGCCCTATGCTGTGGCCGAGCACGCCGTCGCGCTGCTTCAGACGCTCAACCGGCGCACTCATCGCGCCTACAACCGGACCCGCGAGAACAACTTTTCCCTGGACGGGCTGCAAGGCCGCGATATTCACGGCACGACGGTCGGGCTCGTTGGCACCGGCCGGATCGGGGCCATCTTCGCCCGGATCATGGCCGGCTTCGGGGTGACCCTGCTGGGTTACGACGTCGCGCCAAACCCCGACTGCGTGGCCCTCGGCATGGCGTATGTTCCGCTCAGCGAGCTCCTCTCGAGGGCCGACATCATCAGTCTGCACGTGCCGCTCCTGCCGAGCACCCATCACATCATCAGTCATGACGCGATTGCCGGGATGAAGCGCGGGGCGATCCTGATCAACACCAGCCGCGGAAAGCTCGTTGACACCGAGGCCGTCATCGCGGGGCTCAAATCCGGCCAACTGGGCGGGGTCGGCCTGGATGTCTATGAAGAGGAGGACGGCCTTTTCTTCCGCGACCGCTCGGATCAGATCCTGGCCGATGACGCGTTCGCCCGGCTGGTCAGCTTCCCAAATGTCCTGGTCACCGGGCATCAGGCCTTCTTTACTCACGAAGCGCTGGCCCAGATCGCGGCGACGACGATCCAGAACCTGACCGATTTCGAAACCGGCAGCCCAAACGACAACATTCTGAAGCCGAAGCCGTAAACCATCGAGAGACGCCGGCGGGCGAGTTTAGGCGCATGCTGCCCGGCGAATCGCCTTGAAACCGCGGCCATGTTCAACAACGACAACACCCGCGATCGCTGGCTGAGCCTCGCGACCACGGATCGTGTCTCGATGACGACACGCGGGCCGATAATGACCGCTATGAACACACCAATCGCATTCGAAGTCACCGTTCCCGTTCCCTACGACGAAGCCATTGAGCGCGTGACTGCCGCCCTCAAGGCTGAGGGGTTTGGGATTCTGACCCGCATCGATGTGCGGGCCACGCTCAAGGAGAAGATCGGGGCCGACTTTCGGCCGTATGCAATCCTGGGCGCCTGCAACCCGCCCCTGGCTCATCGCGCGCTGGCACACAACGCGCAGGCGGGGCTCATGCTTCCCTGCAATGTGACCGTTGAATCCGCCGGCGAACGCAGCTCGGTGATCCGCATCGCCGACCCGGATGTCTTTTTGCGGGTGGGCGGGTTCGAGCAGGATGAAACGCTGCTGGCGGTGGCCGCTGAGGCGCGCGTCCGGCTGCTCCGCTCCGCCGCGGCGCTGGCTGCGTGACCGCGTGTCTGACGCAGTATCGCGACCCATGCCCAACTCGCCATCGTTCGAAAGCATGAAGGTCGTTTGACAAGATGGACAGGATTTACAGGATGCATCACCATCCCATAAATCCTGTTCATCCTGTCAAAAAGGCGAAGCGCGTTCTGTGGGCCGGTCGGACACTATTTGCCAGCCCGGCGCGTGCGCGACTTGTGTCCCATAGAGCTACTTGTGAGATAGCCGACGGCCGACCCGAGCAGGCTGATCAGGAGGATGGGCTTGCGACCAAAGCGGTCGCTTAAAGCGCCAAGGCCCGGCAGGGCGATGAAAGAGGCGATCGAATAGGCCGTAATGAGCATGCCGATCGCGAAGGCGTCGGCGCCGTAGCGCTCGGCAATAAAGGGCGACACCGGCGCGATGATGCCAATCCCGACCATGTTGAAAAGCACGGTCAGGAGAATGAAGGGCAGGGCAGCCCGGGTTGTCTTGGCGGCCGGCGTATCAACGCCCGGTGCCATCGGCGGTTGTCTCGTTTGCATGAGATGAGTCCTCGTTTGAATCGGTTTCCAGGTTCGCGCGGATGCGCTCCAGGACAGACAGGGCGACCTCCAGATCGCGCGGATCGATCCCGCGCAGGGCGTCCTCGGTTGCTTCGCGGCTGCGTTCGGCCAGATCGGCCCTTGCCGCATGCCCTGTCTCAGTCAGATAGATTTGCTTGACCCGGCCGTCATTCTTGTGTCCGATGCGGGTCACGAAACCGCGCCTTTCCATCGAGTCGACCATCCGGGTAATGGTCGGCTTGTCGCGGTCAGCGAGATCGGCCAGGGCCTGTTGCGAAGGCCCGTCGGCCCGCCACAGGTGGAGCATGATCGACCACTGTTCTGGGGTGACGTCATAACCTGCGGCAACGAATCGCCTCCCGAGTCGGCGCAACATCGCGCGGTAGGCGCTCCCGACCATCATTCCGAAGCTGGCCCGGGGATCGTGAAGGAGTGTGTCCATTTGTCGGTTGCCTGAACAATGGTTAGTGTAACAACCTGACTGAGTGTTTGCTTATTGATTGCATAGTGTTTGGATACTGTTGGTATTTGGTCCAGACACGGACGGACTCGTATAATTCCATCACGATGCCCGATGTTTGCGATTACGAAGGGTCTGACTACCAGACCCGGTTCTGGAAGAACGCCGACCGACACTACGAAGATGCAGCCGAACGCGTGGCTTTGAGGCGCTTGCTCCCTCCAGAGGGCGGGCGGATTGCCGAATTTGGGGCGGGGTTTGGCCGGCTGGCCGACCTGTACACCGGCTACGACGAAATCGTCCTGGTCGACTATTCGCGCTCGCTGCTCGATGAGGCCATGCAGCGTTGGGGGTCTGATCCGCGCTTCGCCTTCGTGGCCGCCGACATCTACCACCTCCCCTTCGCGCCCGGCGCGCTGAACGCGGCGACGATGGTCCGGGTGCTCCACCACCTGGCCGACCCGCCCGCCGCCCTGGCCCAGATCCGCGCCGCCATGGCCCCCGGCGGAGTCTTTGTGCTCGAGTACGCCAACAAGCGCAACCTAAAGGCGATGGCCCGCTACGCGCTGGGCCGCCAGGATTGGAGCCCGTACACCCCGGAACCGGTCGAGTTTGTCAAACTCAACTTCGACTTTCACCCGCGCTATGTCGATCAGGCCCTGCGCGGCGCCGGTTTTACGCCAGGACGCAGCCTGGCCGTTTCGTATCTTCGCGCAGGCCCTCTCAAACGGGCGCTCCCGGTTCAGGCGATGGTCGCCATCGATGCCGCGCTCCAACTCACCGCTCCGCTGGGCGCGCTGTCGCCCAGCGTCTTCGTGCGCTGCTCCGCCGGCGGCGATCCGGGTCCCATCCCGGCCGGGGACGCGCGCTTTGTCAGCCCGCGCTCGGGCGCCGCGCTGCGGCGCGAAGGCGACACGCTGATCTGCGAGGCGGATGGCACCCGCTGGCGGGCGAGCGGCAATTTCTACGACTTCAAGGAATCTGTCCAACCATAAGAACCTCCAACTTTCTGATCCTGCCCCGGATTCTTCAACGCGAATTCAAGGGCTACTCAGCCGCGGTTTTCCAGCGCGACCTGTTAGCGGGCGTTACCGTCGCCGCGGTCGCCCTTCCGCTGGCCCTGGCCTTCGGAATTGCCTCGGGAGCGACACCCGCCGCGGGACTGGTCACCGCGATTCTGGCCGGCCTGGTGATCGGCGGTTTGTCCGGCGCGCCGTTTCAGATCAGCGGACCGACCGGGGCCATGTCGGCGGTCCTCATCGTCATCGCCAACCGCTTTGGGCTAAACGCGATGTTCGTCGTGGGAGCGCTTTCAGGCCTGATCATCCTCCTGGTCGGCATCTTCAAGCTCGGGCGGGTCGTGGGCCTCATCCCGCGTCCGGTCATCACCGGGTTCACCAGCGGCATCGCCATCATCATCTTCGTCGGGCAGATCGACAACCTGCTGGGGGTCAAAACACCCGGCGCCGAGAACACGATCCAGAAACTGTTGGGCTATTTCGGCGGGGCCTTCGCGCCAAACTGGCAAACTATCCTGTGCGGGCTGATCGTGTTCGCCGTCATCTTCCTGCTGCCCAAACAGATCAGCAAGCGCGTCCCCGGTTCGCTGATCGGCCTGGTCGCCGTCACGGTGTTGTCGCAGGTTCTGCGCTTCAACGTTCCGGTGATCGGCGATATCCCGCGCTCGATCCTGCTGGATGACCGTCTGACGTTGAGCGCCGACATGTTGAGCAAGATCCCCGACCTGCTGATGCCGGCCTTGAGCGTGGCCGCGCTGGGGGCGATCGAATCATTGCTGTGCGGAGCAGTGTGCGCCAACGCCACCGGAAAAAAGATGGACGGCGACCAGGAGCTGGTGGCCCAGGGCGTGGGCAATATCCTGATCCCCTTCTTCGGCGGCGTGCCGGCCACGGCCGCGATTGCGCGATCGAGCGTGGGGATCGCCAGCGGCGGGCAGACCCGAATGGTCAGCATCATCCACGGCCTTTTGCTCCTCGCCTGCGTGCTCCTGCTTGGGCCGATCATCGCCATCGTGCCACTGTCGGCCCTGGCCGGCGTGCTGATGGCCACCGCGATCCGGATGAACGAGTGGGCCGAGATTCGCTGGATGTTCCGCCACCGCTTCAAAAGCTCGATCTTCGCCTTCGCGGCGACGATGCTGGCGACGGCCTGGCTCGATCTGACCCAGGCCATCCTGATCGGAATGGCGCTCAGCGCGCTGATCTTCATGTGGCGGGCCAGCGACGTCGACGTCGAGCGCAAGGAAGTCGACCTGGCGGCCCTGCGCAAGCAGGGGCACGCCATCGAGCGCATCCACGACACGATGGGGGTGATCTACATCACCGGCCCGATGTTTTTTGCCGCCGCGAGCTCGCTGCGCGATGCGTTTGAGGAACACCCCGAGGACCGGGCCATCGTCCTGTCGATGCGGGGCGTGCCGCTCATCGATGTGAGCGGGCTGGAAGTGCTCGAGGAGCTGCTTGACAAGCAGGCCGCCCGCAAGGGGATACTGATGCTGGCCGCCGTGCAGCCGGCGGTGCGGCAGATGATGGACCGGGCCGGTCTGACGACCCGGATCGGCCCGGCGAATGTTTTCTGGAGCGCCGACAAGGCCATCATGGCCGCAAACGACCGGCTTGCGCTGGACGACGAACCGCAGGCCGCGAACGGCTGACGGTATTAAGATACGCCCATGACCAACACACACGACTGGGTGACGATGTTCGACGGCGTCCGGCGCAAGATCGTCGCGGATGGCGACAAGATCATGCAAGTGCGACTCGAGCTGCGCAAGGGCGCGGCCGTGCCCCGCCACCAGCACATCCACGAGCAGGTCTCGTTCGTCCACAGCGGGCGGATGGTCTTTGACGTCGAAGGCGCCCTCACCGAGGCGGGTCCGGGCGACACCCTCTACATCCCTTCGATGGCCTGGCATGGCGTCACCGTGCTCGAAGACTGCGTGGCGCTGGACACTTTTGCGCCACCCCGGGCCGACTTCCGGGCCGGCACCCCGCCCGATCCGGCCATCTACGGCCGCGCCCAATAACGACCGGCCGCCGCTGCCGCCCTGCCGAACGCAAACTGCCCGCTTTCTGGAACACGGGTTTCACGGATACACGCGGATTTGAACGGATGGCTCAGAAATTGATCCGTGACAATCCGTGAGTATCTGTGGAATCCGTGTTCCAGTAGGTCACGCAACAAAATAGGGCGGCCCCGCGGGGCCGCCCTTTCCGGTCGAGGTAGCGCGCGTCAGCGCTTGCCCCTGATCAACCGCGAAAGCCAGACCACCAGCGCTGCCCCGAGAATCGAGACGATCAGGCTGGTCAGGTTGAAACCGTTGACCAGGTCCACCCCAAAGATCAAACCGGCGAGAAAGCCGCCCACGATGCCACCCACGATGCCGAGGATGATGTCGCCCAGAAGGCCATAACCTCCGCCCTTCATGATCAGGCCGGTGATCCAGCCTGCGACGCCGCCCAGGATAATAGTCACAATCAGTCCCATGGTGTTGTGTCTCCGTGTGTGTTCTTTGTGGTTTGGCTTACGCCTTTTCGGATGGGAGCGCACCGACGTCAGGGTTCTCTGGCTTCTCAGCCAGATTCTCCAGCCGCGTCAACGCGTTCTTCACTTTCAACAGATCAACCGGATTCCCGCCAGCGACGAACTGGCCGAGTATGCCGCCCGCCGGCTGATATTCCATCACATAGTCGACCTTCGTGCCATTCAGTCCTCCGAGGCCAAGCAGGCCGCCCATGCGCGGCGAGAGGGTGAAGCGATGGGTGGTCTTGTGCCCGCCCACGTCGGTGACGATCTCGAGCAACCGCCCCGTTTCCATATGCGTGATGGTTGCCTTGCCGGACTGTTCGCCGGCCTTGAATGGATAGGCGGAACCGACCACCGCTGGACCGCTCCCGGAAATGCCCGAGATGCCGGGCATCCAGTCGTCCCACATATCAGGATCCGTGATCACCGGCCATACCTTGTCGGGTGTAACGTCAATCTCTTCAACGCGTTCAAATTTCGCCATCGTGTTTGTCCTCCATGATGCGGTCCGGGAACCATCCCCAATCGCTTGCTACAGTGTAGTCTTGATTCATCTGAACGGGGGAGCTTTGCGTTGAAGCTTCCAAACCGCAACCGGCCGCAGGCGCCTTCGCATCAACTGACTGAGACACGCAATGAAAAAACAAACACCCACCCCCTGGTATGCCTGGCCCTTCGTGGCCTTGTGGAAACTGGTGAGCGGCATCGTCACCCTGACCGGCCGGCTCGTCGCGGTTGTGCTCGGGCTGGCCTTGCTCATCGTCGGCATCGTGCTGACCGTGACGGTGATTGGGGCCATCGTCGGCGTGCCGATCGGCCTGGTTGGGTTGCTGTTGGTTCTGCGCGGGATTTTCTAGGGCGCAGTTACGCCTTCTTCGCAACGGTCCGGCGAAACGCCTTGACGATTTCGCGGATCCACAGGACCGCGCTGCTGACACCCAGGCAAAGCAGCCAGTCCTCGGCGCTGAGCGGCGCCGTCGAGAAGGCCTGCTGCAGGAACGGCACATAAACAACGAGGGCCTGAAGGGCGAAAGATACAACGATCGCCAGCCATACCCAGCGATTGACCAGGATGTCTTCAAACGCGCTTCGCTCATCCGAGCGGGCATTGAGCACATTGAAGAGCTGAAACAGCACCAGGGTGGTGAACGCCATCGTCCGGGCATGGGTCAGCGTTCCCGTCCCGGCGATCAGCCCGCCCGGCAATGAAGCGTCCAACACCATCAGCGTCCCGATGGCCATGATGATGCCGACCCCGAAAATGCCCGCCCACATCCCGCCGTCAATGACGCCGTTGTTCGTCGGCCGCGGCGGGCGCTGCATGGCGCCGGACCGGGCCGGATCGACGCCCAGGGCCAGGGCCGGCGCGCTGTCGGTCACCAGGTTGATCCATAGCAACTGGGTAGCCAGCAATGGCAGCACGAGGATCTCGCCGTGCGCGGCAGGAATACCCAGCACGCCGGCCAGCACGACGCCAAAGAACATGGTCAGCACTTCGCCGATATTCGACGAGAGCAAATAGCGCAGGAACTTGCGGATATTCGAGAAGATCGCCCGGCCTTCCTCGACGGCAGCCACGATCGTGGCGAAGTTGTCGTCGGCCAGGATCATGTCGGCCGCTTCCTTCGAGACATCAGTGCCGGTGATGCCCATCGCGATCCCGATGTCGGCGGTCTTGAGCGCGGGCGCGTCGTTGACCCCATCGCCGGTCATGGCCGTGATCGCGCCATCGGCCTTGAGCGCCCGCACGATCCGCAACTTGTGCTCGGGGCTGACCCGGGCGAAGACCGAGACCGTGCGGGAGGCGTCGCGCAGCGTGGCATCATCCATCGCGTCAATGTCGGCGCCGGTGCGCGCCTCGCCGCGCAACCCGAGCTCGGCTCCGATGGCCTGAGCGGTGCGCGGATGATCGCCGGTGATCATGATCACCCGGATACCAGCGGTCTCGGCCTCGCGTATCGCGGCCGCAGCCTCGGCCCGGGGCGGGTCGATCATGCCGATCAGTCCGAGGAAGACAAAATCGCGCTCGACGCCGACGTCGGGCTGCTCGGGGGCGCTCTCGCGCGCCTGGGTGCGATAGGCCACGCCCAACGTGCGAAGCGCCTCACCAGCCAGCGACTCGATGGACGCCAGAATCGCGGCGCGGCGCGCGTCATCCAGCGGCACGGCGTCCTCGCCCACCCGCTCGTGGGTGCAACGGCCCAGCAGCACATCGGGCGCGCCCTTGGCGAAGATAAACATGCGCCCGGGCTGTTCAGCGTCGGTGTGGAGCGTGCTCATGAGCTTGCGCTCGGACGAGAAGGGCACTTCGCCGGTTCGGGCAAAGCGGCTTTCGATCGCGTTGGGCTCGAGCTTGAATTTCAGCGCCGCGACATGCAGCGCAGCCTCAGTCGGGTCACCCTGGATGCTCCACTTGCCGTCGCGCTGGACAAGCGCGCTGTTGTTGGCCAGGATTGCGGCGCGCAAGGCGCGGGCGGCCTCGTTCCGGAGCGTCTCGGGCGCATCAGACAGCGCCTTGCCCGCGTGCGTGGCGGCGCCCGAGGGCGCATAGCCGGCTCCGGCGAAGTCAACCCGTCCGGTGGCCGTCACAAGCGCGCGGACCGTCATTTCATTCCGGGTGAGGGTGCCGGTCTTGTCGGAGCAGATGACGGTGGCCGAGCCAAGGGTCTCGACCGCGGCCAGTTTGCGGATGATGGCCTTGCGTTTTGCCATCCGCTGCACGCCGAGCGCAAGGACGACAGTCATGATGGTGGCCAGACCCTCGGGGACGGCGGCGACGGCCAGCGACACGCCAAGGATGAGCGCGTCGACGATGCCGCCGATGGTCCGCACCGGCTGGGTGAGCAAAATTGCCGCAATCATGACCACGGCGATGGCGATGACGGCAATGCCCAGCACGCGCCCCATCCGGGCAATCTCAAGCTGCAGGGGCGTCGGTTCCTCGCCCGCCTCGGACAGCAGGTTGGCGATGCGGCCCATCTCGGTCTGCATGCCGGTGGCCGCGACGACCGCCCGCCCCCGACCGTAGGTGACGGCGGTGCCGTTGAAGACCATATTGAGGCGGTCGCCCAGCGGCGGGTTGCCAGGGATGGCCTCGATGATTTTGGAAACCGGGAGACTCTCGCCGGTCAGGGCGGCCTCAGCCATCTGCAGGGCAACGATCTCGATCAGGCGCGCGTCGGCGGCGATCGTATCGCCCTCTTCAATGACAAGCACGTCACCCGGAACAACTTCGCTCGAGGGAATGTCCTGACGCTGCCCGTCCCGAATGACGCTGGCATGGGCGGCGGCCATGGCCTTGAGCGCGGCGACGGCCCGCTCGGCGCGCGCCTCCTGGGCGTACCCGAGGATGGCGTTGATGATGACGATGGCGAGGATGGCGAGGGCCTCGAACGGCAGGGCGCTATCCCGCTCGATCAGCCAGACCACAAACGAGACGACGGTGGCGCCGAGCAGCAGGAGGACGAGCGGATTGTTGAACTGGGCGAGAAACTTGCGCCAGGCGGGGAGGGGCGGTTTCGCGAGCAGCTCGTTTGGCCCATATTGAGCGAGCCGCGCGCGGACTTCATCGGCGCTCAGGCCGCGGGCGGGGTCGACGCTGAGCGCGGCGAGCGCTTCCTGCGCCGAAAGGCGATAGACGGGATCGGACATGGCCCCATTATCGGACGAGATGCGATCAAAGATATTTCATCTCGTGCGCGGCACGCTCGAGCTCGGCCCGGAATTCGGGGTGGGCAATCCCGATCAGCGCCCGGGCCCGCTGGCGGATGGTTTTGCCATACAGGTCGGCCACGCCGTACTCAGTAATAACGTAGTGGATGTCGTAACGCGGCACCGTCACGCCCGCCCCTGGCTTGAGCATGGGCGTGATGCGGCTGACACTTGCGCCGTCCTTCATCATCGCCGAGCTTGGCAGGGCGATGATCGGCCGCCCGCCCTTGCTGTGCGCGGCCCCGCGAATGAAGTCGAGCTGGCCGCCGATGCCCGAATACAGCCGGGTCCCGATGCTGTCCGCGCACACCTGACCGGTCAGATCGACCTCCAGCGCGCTGTTGATCGCCACCATGTTGTCGTTGCGTGAGATGATCAGTGAGTCGTTGACATATTCCGTTGGCCGCAGCTCAATCATGGCATTGTCGTGAGCCCACTGATACAGCCGGCGCGAGCCCAGGCAGAACCCGGCAATGATCTTGCCGTAGTGCTGGTTCTTGCGCTCGCCGTTGATGACCCCCCGCTCGACCAAATCGATGACGCCATCGGAGAAGAGCTCGGAGTGCACCCCCAGATCGCGCTTGTCCTTCAAGAAAGGCAGCACCCCGTTGGGGATTCCGCCAATCCCGAGCTGCAGGCAGTCGCCATCGCGGATCATCCCGGCGATCTGGGCGCCGATCTGGCGGTTGAGGGCCATCGTTTGCGGGCTGCCATCGCCGGACTCGAACTCGGGCAGCGGGTAATCGACCTCCACGCCATAGTCGATCTTGCTGATGTGAATAAAACTATCGCCCAGCGTGCGCGGCATCTGCGGGTTGATCTGGGCGATGACCAGCCGGGCGGACTCGGCGGCCGCCTTTGACACGCCGACCTCGACGCCATACGAGCAGAAGCCGTGCTCGTCCGGCGGCGAGACATGAATCAGGGCCACGTCCAGCGGCACGACCCCGCTGCGGAACAGGATCGGAATCTCGCTCAGCCGGACCGGGGTGAAGTCGGCCCGGCCCTCGTTGACGGCCTGCCGGACGTTGCCGCTGATGAAAAGCGTGTTAACCCGCAAATGACCCTCCATCTCTGGCTGGGCGTAGTCGCTGCTCCCGATGGTCAGGACCTGGATGACTTCGACGTTGCTGAGCGTCGGCGCGCGCCGGACGAGCGCATCCATGAGCGCGCGGGGAAAGCTGCAGTTGCCGGTGACGAAGACGCGCATCCCGCTTTGAATGCGGGCGATCGCGTCATCGGCGGAAATCGTTGGGGTTCGGTGGGGTGCCATGCCGCCTAGTATCCACCGTCAGCCGCCCGCGGTCAAAAACGCATGGATTGCCAGCGCCGCCAGCCGCGCGGTCCGGCCGTCAACGTCGTAGCGCGGGTTGACCTCGGACAGCTCCAC
>JBKJQK010000192.1:0-3774 GCA_046594095.1 Anaerolineae bacterium
GCCCGAGCAGGTTTGAGCGGTAGACCAGCCCGCCAAGATCGGGGAGCGCGGCGAATTCGGTGTCGTTCCAGAGATTTTGAGTCATCGATTAATTCCACACGGTCTGATACAGATTCAGCCAGTTTTCGCCCAAAATTTTGCGCGTGTCAACCGCCGAGTAGCCGCGCTTCAGCAGCGCAACCGTGACGTTGGCGCAGGCGCTGATCGACTCGAACCCGACAGTCGGGGGAATGGCCGCGAACGCCTGAAGCGTCACGGCCGACAATCCTTTGAGCGCCCCGGCAGCCATCTTCGGGTCCATGTCTTCCATGAAGTCCGGCCCCAGCCCAACGTGATCGATCCCGACGAGGTTGACGTAGTAGTCGATCATCCGCACGTAGTCGTCGACGGTTGCGTTTGGCCCGCAGGTCAACATGGGCGGAAAGACCACCACCCCGACCACGCCGCCCCGGGACGCCAGGGCCTTGACCGCCTCGTCGCTCTTGTTGCGCGGCATCGCGCACAGCGCCAGCGCGTTGGCGTGGGTAAAGGCTACCGGCAGCGTCGAGGCTTCGATCGCTTCACGCGTTGTGCGAAAGCCGCAGTGCGAGAGGTCGACCAGGATTCCCAGACGGTTCATCTCGGCTACCGCCGCACGCCCGAAGTCGCTCAGGCCAGTGTCGTCCGGTTCCTGGCATCCGCAGCCGACCTGATTGCGGAAGTTGTAGGTGAGCTGAATGATCCGCACGCCCAGCGCGTGATACAGCCGGAGCAGGTCGAGGTTTTCGCCGATGGGCTCGGCGCCCTGAAAGCCGGTAACCACACCCAGCCGGCCCAAAGGCTTGGCCGCCCGAATATCGGCGACCGAACGCGCCTGGATCAGGGTCGCGGGGTTCTCGTCGATGACCCGCAACAGGCTGGCGATGAGGTTGACGCTCTCGTCGACGGTGTGCCAGGCGGCCACGGTAGCGTTGACGGCCGTCACGCCACCCGCGAGAAGCCGGGGAAACACGCGCGGATCGAAGAAGTTGCTGGCGTTGAGGCCATCGATGACGATGGCCTCACGGTGGAGGTCGAGGGCGGTTGGGGTTGTCATGTCAGGTTCCATTTCATTTGTTGTTTGCATTCTGACTTAACCTCAGCCCCATCATTCCCGGAAGGCTTGGGTATTCGTCACGGGTAGATCCCGGCCTTTGCCTCAACACCGCCATTCCCGCGAATGCGGGAATCCATGAGAAATGCCGGCACGGGCCGACGCGGTGGACGCAGGATTTGCCCGGCGCCACGTATGGATCACCCGCCTTCGCGGGTGATGACGGTGACCTGGGGGATGAATGAAGCTGGTGGTGGCGCCTTAGAGGCGCGCAAATATCGTGTGTCATCGTTTACACAAATCGCGCCGCGAGCCGATGCTCGCCTGCGACAACCGTGATTATGTTGGCGTCGGCCGTGATTCCGTCGACATCGGTCCACCGCAACCCAGTTGGAGCGACCACCTCGGCGGTGGTTCCGGCGGGGACGGTCAGGGTCAGCGTAAACGCGCCGCCGTCGCGCATCCACGATACGCGGATGTCGCCCTGCGGCGACGGCACTACCCCGCGCGCCCAGGCCAGATCGGCCGGCTGTGGCGCGACCCGGAAGCGGGCGAACCCGGGCGCCAGCGGGACTACACCGAGCGTGTCGGTCGTCAGGTCGAAGGTCGGTGTGCCAGAAAACGAGTGGCACATGCTCGTGATCGGGATCAATACCCAGCTCTCCCAGAACGTCGCGCCATCCTCCAGCATGGGCGCCCACCGCCGCCGGATGTTCTCGAGAATCTCGGCATGCCGGCCGGCCCGGGCCATCGCCCGGTGAAGAAAGTGCATGTAGAACGGCTGGGCGAGGACGACGTCGCGGGCTTCGTTAAAGACAGGCTCGGGCTGGCGGTCCTTGTCAAGGGCACGGGTCAACACCAACCGTTGGTCGTCCATGACGTATTCGAGGGCGCGGGCCAGGCGCGATTCCGGCCCGACCCCGAACGCGAACACGGCCGCGTTGGTCTGCTGGCTCACCCGCTGGCTCAGGCGCCCGTCGCGACGCGCGTCGGCGTATACGCCCCGGTCCTCGTCCCACAGGCGAAGGTTGATGGCGTCAGTGATGCGTTGCGCAAGGGCGGCCAGGCGGGCGGCCTCGCGCGGCACCTCGATTCGGGTCGCCATGTCCGCGGCCGCCCTCAGCGCGGCGACGAACTGGGCGTTAAGGGCGGTGACCTGGCCGGCCTTGTCGAGCTCGGCCCAGTCGATCATCACCCAGTGCGGGACTTCAGTCAGCAGGTCCTCGTCGTTCAGGTGCCGCTCGAACCAGGCCAGTGCTTTGACCACCGACGGATACAACTCGTCAAGGATGCCAGCATCGCCAGTGTATTCGACATACCGGGCGATGGCCAGGACCCAGTGCAGACAGAAGTCGGGGATATTGAAGAAGCTCCACGCCCCGAAATCGCCCGGCGCAACCGCGGTGGTCAGCCCGTTCGGCCGCTGCGATTGGGCGACCTGGCGCAGATACTGAGCGGCCAGGGCCCGGTCGCCAAACGCGACGTAGTTGATGAGTGTCTCAACATAGCCATCGCCCACCCACTGGCGTTGCTCGCGGGAGGGGCAATCCAGATAGGCGTCCTGCATCGAAGGCCGGAGCGTGTCGGCCCCGGCCTGCCACAGCCGATTCAGCAGCGGATCCGAGCACGCGAACGCGCCGCGCGGTTCGACCGGATAGGCGCAGGTGTTGACGCAAATCGCGTGAACGCGCAGCGGCGAGGCCAGGTTGCGAAAGGTCACCTGCAGGTAGCGAAAGCCGCTCCACTCGAAGCGCTCCCAGGTCTGGGTGCCCTCGCGCAGGGTGTAGCGATGGACCATTCGGATATCGAACCCGGGGATGCCATCGCCCAGCCGGACCCTGCCGTCGGCCTGCAGCCGCTCGTCGCAGACGAAATCGGCGGCCGCTCCCGCCGGGCCCTCGAGCTCGAGCCGGATGAATCCCGTTACGATCCGGCCAAAGTCGAGGACGACGCAGACGGCATGCAGTCCGTCGCCGGAAATGAATGCCGCGCCGCCCTTCACGAGCGCGTCGGCGTTCTCAAACCGGCAGATGCCCAACGGTGACAGGCTTTCTCCGGCCATCTGATCGGCCGGGTCGGGCTCCGGCGCGAAACCGGGCGTCTCGCCAATCGCGACGATACGCGACGCCTGGGCAACCTCCTCGCGCAGGGCGGGAATCTGGCGCGGGACGAGGACTGAAAAGGGGACGATATCGGCGTTGGTGTTGCGACCGGGCAAACGCAGCGCCTCAGCCGGCGCCCAGCCCGTGTCATCGAACGACGCCTCAGTCCAACCCATCGGCGCGCGGCGCGCGTCGTAGCGCTCGACAAAGCCCAAGCTGCCCGCGGGCGCATCCTGTTGCCAGGCCTCCGCGAGGAGGTGGCGCCAGTCCGCGCCGGTGTCGACTCGAGTGACCGTCCCGACCGGGCCGATCACATCCCCCTGCAGGAAGAACCCTCCGCAACCAAAGGCCCGGGCGGCTTCCCACTCTGGCAGTTCGTACCAGGCCGTGTTGCGGCCATACGAATGGGCCAGCGCGGCAATGGCGTTGCGGCCTGGCTTGAGATACGGGGTCAGGTCATACGGGTCGACGCACTGCCAGGCGGGGTTGCTCCTGGCCGGCCCGCGCCCGACGCGCTGGCCATTAACGTAGAGCTCGTAGCGCCCGTCGGCCGAGGCGAAGACCTCAGCTCGCGCCGGCATGTCCGCGAGGTCAAAGACG
>JBKJQK010000235.1:0-12609 GCA_046594095.1 Anaerolineae bacterium
CGTAGTCGTCAAAGTGCTGGATGACGGATTCGGGCCGGTATGAGGAGGGTTGGGTCGGTTCCATTGCCTATCTCATAGATGTGAACGTGCCGCGCCGGATCCCGGTTGTGCGTGCGCGGGACGTTCACATCTATGAGATAAGCAATGGAACCGACCCAACCCTCCTCATACCGGCCCGAATCCGTCATCCAGCACTTTGACGACTACGGCGCGCGGGAATGGACTCGCCTGATCCACACGCCGACCGACGAGGTCAGCCTGGCGATCCACACCCATTACCTCGAGAAGTATGTGGCCGCCGGTGACCGAGTGCTCGAGATCGGGGCCGGGGCAGGGCGCTTCACCCAGATTCTGGGCCGCCTCGGAGCGCGGGTCTGGGTGGCCGACATCTCCCCCTGGCAGCTCGAGCTCAACCGTCGCTTTGCCGGCGAATATGGTTTCGAGGACTGCGTGGCCGACCGCCGCCAGGTCGACATCTGCGACCTATCCGGTTATGTAGATGGCACGTTTGATGTCGTGGTCGCGTATGGCGGCCCGCTGAGCTACGTCCTCGACCGGCGCGACGCAGCCCTGGCCGAATGCCTGCGCGTCCTGCGGCCTGGCGGGGTGCTGCTGGTCAGCGTCATGTCGGTGTGGGGGAGCGCCCATCGTCGACTCGGTGGCGTGCTGGACATGGCGGTGGCCGACAACCAGAAGGTGACGTCCACGGGCGACATTTCCCAGGCCAACGTTCCCGAACGCAAGAGCGGGTTTATGCATTTGTTCCGGGCCGACGAACTCCTGGACTGGCTGAAGGCGGCGGGCGTGACGCTGCTGGATGCCTCGGCCTCGGGTTGTCTGGCCACGCGCTGGGACGCCGAGCTGGTCTCGATTCGGGCCAACCCTGAAAAGTGGGCCGAGCTGCTCCGGATGGAGCGGGAGGCCTCGGCTGATCCGGCCTGCCTGGGGATGGGCACACATATGATTGCCGCCGGTAGGCGGTAGTGACGGCCCGGCATACAATTCGGGCATGACCTGGCAGGAATTCATCACCCGGAACCGAGACCGATTTATCGCCGAACACCTCGAGTTTGACCGCATCCCCAGCATCTCCGCGCTCCCCGCCCACAAGGACGATGTGCGCGCGCCCGCCGATTGGACCGTCGCCCGGATGAAGCGGGCCGGGCTGGCCAACGCCGCCGTCGTGGAGACTGCCGGCCACCCCTGTACCTATGCCGATTGGCTGGGCGCGCCCGGGAAGCCGACGCTGCTCTTCTACGGGCACTTTGATGTGCAACCGGTCGATCCCGTAGCGCTGTGGACGACTCCGCCCTTTGAGCCTGCCGTCCGCGACGGGCGCATCTACGCCCGGGGCGCTTCCGACGATAAAGCCGGCGTGCTCTCGCTCATCCAGGCCATCGAGGCGGTCCTCGCCGTCGAAGGGAAACTGCCGGTCAACATCAAGCTGCTCTTCGAGGGCGAGGAGGAGATCGGGAGCGCCAGCCTCAAGACCGTCCTTGCCGAGCGTAAAACGCAGCTTGCCTGCGACCATGTCATCAGCGTCGACGGCGGCCAGT
Organism: Anaerolineae bacterium; assembly: GCA_046594095.1. Lineage (GTDB taxonomy): Bacteria > Chloroflexota > Anaerolineae > J036 > Brachytrichaceae > Brachythrix. The sequence continues at coordinate 1,557 of JBKJQK010000235.1, forward strand.
GGTCCGAGACCGAAGGCGGAATCCTCCTGAGCCTCAAAGGGATGTGCGGCGGGCAGATCAACGTGTTTGGCGCGGCAACCGACCTGCATTCGGGCGTTTTTGGCGGAGCCGCCCAAAATCCGCTGGCTGCGATTGCCCATATTCTGGCCGCGATGCGCGACCCTGATGGCAGGGTCCTGGTGGAGGGCTTCTACGACGATGTGGTTCCGCTCACCGCCCCCGAGCGGGCCGCCATGGCCGAAGTGCCGTTTGACGGCGAGGCCCTGCGCGCCCGGTTGCGCGTGCCTGAGCTGGCCGGCGAGCGCGGCTTCACCCCGATCGAGCGGATGTGGGCCCGCCCAACGCTTGATGTCAACGGCATGTGGGGCGGCTTCCAGGGCGCAGGCGGCAAGACCGTCCTCCCGGCCGAGGCCCATGCCAAGATCACCTGCCGGTTGGTGGCCAATCAGGACCCCCGCAGGATTCTCGAATGCATTACCGCGCATTTGCGCAAGGTGACGCCAGCGGGCGTGCGCGCGGAATTCGTGCCGTCGGCGGGGACCGCCTTCCCGTATTCCATGCCGATGGACCACCCGGTCAACAACGCCATCAAGCGCGTGTTGACTCAAATCTATGGCAAACCGCCATATTACATTCGGATGGGTGGAAGCGTGCCCGTCACCGGCATGTTCGAGCGCGAGCTTGGGCGTCAAGTGGCCACGTTGGCATTTGGGCTGGATGATGAGCAATGGCATGCGCCCGACGAGTTCTGGCGCATCAGCAGCCTGGACAAATCGCTCAAGGCCTACGCCCTGTTCTTTCACGAGACATTCAACTAGGAAATCATGAGACCTGTCACCCTCTTCACCGGCCAGTGGGCCGATCTGCCGCTCGAGACGCTGGCCCAGAAGGCCCAGGCCTTTGGCTATGACGGCCTCGAGCTCGCCTGCTGGGGCGATCACTTCGATGTTGTGAAAGCCGCCTCGAGCGATGCCTACTGCCGCGGCCGCCACGACCTGCTGGCCAAGTACGGCCTGAAGGTCCACGCCATCAGCAATCACCTCGTTGGACAGGCGGTTTGCGACGAGATCGACGATCGGCATAAAGGCATCCTGCCCAGGCGGGTGTGGGGGCGCGGCCCCAAAGGCGTGCAAGAGCGCGCGGCCGAGGAGATGAATACCACCGCCCGCGCGGCGAAGGCGCTGGGGGTCAAGGTCGTCAACGGCTTCACAGGCTCGAGCATCTGGAAATATCTCTACAGTTTCCCGACCGTCACCGAGAGCATGATCGAGGCCGGATATCGCGATTTCGCCGCGCGTTGGAATCCGATCCTCGACGTGTTTGATCAGTGCGGGGCGCGCTTCGCCCTGGAGGTCCACCCGACCGAGATCGCTTTCGACATCGTGTCGTCGCAGCGAGCCGTTGGCGCGCTGGGCGGACGCAAAACGTTCGGCTTCAACTATGATCCGTCGCATCTGGGTTATCAGGGGGTCGATTACGTAGGCTTCATCCGCGCGTTCCGCAACCGGATTTACCACGCCCACATGAAGGACGCTTACTGGAGCCCGACCCCGACGCCGGTGGGCGTGTTCGGCGGCCACGTCCCATTCGGCGATTCGCGGCGTTTCTGGAACTTCCGCTCGCTCGGACACGGCTCGATCAACTTCGAGGAGATCATCCGCGCGTTGAACGAGGTGGGCTATGCCGGCCCTCTCTCGGTGGAGTGGGAGGACAACGGGATGGACCGCGAATTCGGGGCGACCGAAGCCGCGGCCTTCGTGCGCAAACTCAACTTCCCGGCCAGCGCCATTGCCTTTGATGCGGCGTTTGAGAAAAAGTAGGCGCTGAACAAAACCGACCGGCTGCTGGCGATCCTGCTCGAGCTCCAGCGGGCAAAGCAGATCCGGGCCGAGGATCTGGCCGCGATCTTCGAGACCAGCAAACGGACCATCTATCGCGACATCGACGCCCTGGCTGAGGGCGGCGTGCCGATCGTGGCTGTGACCGGTCAGGGCTTTTCGCTGGCGGAAGGTTACTTCCTCCCGCCCCTGGCCTTCAGCGCCGACGAGTCAACCCTGTTGCTGCTCGGCGCCGACCTCATGGCCGGCAACTTCGACGCCCAGTATCAGCGGGCCGCCCGCAGCGCGTCGGCCAAAATCGAGGCTGTCCTCCCGACGCGCATTCGCGACGAAGCCCGCTATCTCCAGGGCAGCCTGCGGTTCGTGTCCACCGGCGCGGACAGCGGCGCACTGCACGATCTGCTGCTGCAACTGAGGCGCGCCATCGCCGAGAAGCGGGCGGTCCGCTTTCGCTACGGCGCGCGTTTTTCAAAGGACAAGCTCGAAGCGCGCGAAGTCGATCCCTACGCCCTGGCCAACGTCGATAACGTCTGGTATCTGGTCGCCCACGACCGGAACCGGCGCGCCCGGCGCGCCCGGCGCACATTCAGGTTGTCCCGCATCGCGGCCCTGTCCTTCACCGCCCTGACCTTCGAGCGCCCGGCCGGCTTCGTCGTCAGCGAAGATGACCGCCCCGATGAGCGGGACGTCGCCGTCCGGGCTGTCTTCGACCTCAGTGTGGCGGAGTGGGTGCGCGAATCGCCGAACTTCTTTACTGTTGACATGCGCGACGCTGCGGACGGCCTTCACGTCACGCTGCGCGCGCGCGCAGAAACCGATGTGCTGCACTGGTTGTTGAGTTGGGGCAGCCGGGCGCGTGTCCTTGAGCCGGCCAGCCTGCGGGAGCGGATTGCGGCCGAGGCGCGCAAGATGTTGGAAATAAGCTGTTGACATGACGGTGTCAACAACCTTTCGAATGCTGTTCTTCAGGTCGACTCACTTGATTCTGGAGAACATACGATGAAAAACACACTCGATTGGTTCGCGCTGCCGGCCAGGAACCTTAATCGCGCCGCCGCCTTCTACACCGCCCTTCTCGCCGCGCCGGTCAAGGTCGAGAACTTTGGCGCTGAGACGATCGGCGTCTTCCCCCACGACGATCCCGGCATGGGCGGCAATCTGAACGAGAGGCCCGATGTGACCCCGCTGAATGGTGAGTTCCACCTCTATTTTGGAGTGGAGGACGTGGACGCCGCGATCGCCTGCGCATCCGGGGCAGGCGGCGCGCTCGTATCAGCCCCGGAGGACACTCCGGCCGGCGTCCAGGCTGCCATCTCGGACTCCGAGGGCAACGTCGTGTGGGTGCATCGGGCGTGATGAAATACTGGATTATCGTCGCCTCGCGCGACCACGTCGCTCATGGTGTGGCCGGCGGGTTTTGTCAGGCCTGCCACGGCAAGGTCGCGCCGATCAAGCGGATGAAACCCGGCGACCGCGTCGTCTACTATTCGTCGAAGGAGCGCTTCGGCGAGCCTGAGAAGTGCCAGCACTTCACTGCCATCGGCACCGTCAAGGATGAACGGGTCTATGCCCATCCGATGTCGGAGACGCATGTCCCATTTCGGCGCGACATGGCATTCGCGCCATGCTCGGAGGCGCCCATCGCGCCGCTCATCGAACGGCTGTCCTTCATTGCTGATAAACGGCAGTGGGGCGCTCCCTTTCGGTGGGGGATTCTGGAGGTGCCGCGGGCCGACTTCGCGCTGATCGAGGCGGCGATGCGTACGGCGGACCACTAACGGCCGACCGTTGACCGCGGACCGAAGCAGGCTCGAGACGACTTTGATTGAGAGTTCGCGGCCCGCGCGACTGCATTACGTATGGACCATATCTGTAGCGGGGGTGACGGGCGCAAGGTGGAGGCTCGCCCAGTTCGCTGCTGATCGCCTTCCCCCCAACAACGTCATTCCCGCGAAAGCGGGAATCCACACCTATACCCGTTGCGCAGGTTGGCCGCGGCGAGGTACCCTGATCCCGCGCGCCAGGCATGATGTTCGCGCAGTATGTATGGACCCTCGCTTTCGCGGGGGTGACGGGCGGAAGGTTTTGGCTCGCCCAAATCCCTGATGATCGCCTTCCCCCCAACAACGTCATTCCCGCGAAGGCGGGAATCCACAACGCGGCCCGACAGCACCGCTCGCTCAACGGCGGCACAGGCCACTGCATCGCCTATGGATTCCCGCTTTCGCGGGAATGCCGGCGTTAAGTGGAGGTGCGCCGCCGTCCTCAAACTCCCCGTGTCCCTTGCGCCTGGGACACTGGGACGCGTAAGGTGATTTCCATACCCGGTTCCAACAGGAGATCACCATGAAAATGAACATTCGAATCCACGCCCTCGCCGCCGCTGTCGTACTCACCCTGTCCGCCTGCGCGGCGGCGGCGCCCGCGAACGCGAGCATGACCATCGTCGCCCCTGCAAACGGCGCGAAGGTGAAGGGCCCAAAGGTCAAGGTCGACATCGACGTAAAGGGCTTCAAGCTCGTGCTTGCCAACAAGGCGCCGGTCGCCGGCGAGGGTCACATCCACTTTTTTGTCGACACGCCCGCCTCGACGGTCCCGGTCGGCAAAGTCGTGCCGCTCGATCAGGCCAACGTCTACGTCCACGCAGGCAAGGAACCCTTTAACTCTAGGGAGCTCGAATTGACCCCTGGCCGGCATACCATCACCATCGTCATGGCCGACGCCGCCCACATCGTCGTCGCCCAGCCCCAGCCCGTGTCGATCTCCATCGACGTGGAGTAGTCGCGATGGAGCAGCCTCTTGCGATTCCCGCCGCTGCCGCGCCTCGCGCGCCGTCACTCGTCCGTCTTGCCCTGCCAGGCCTGCTTCTGCCGGCCAGTTTCCTGGGTGTCGCTGTCATGGCCGTTGCGTTTCAGCCGCTTCTGTCGCTATTGCCAAACGATATTTCCCAGGCTTCGCAGTTTCCAATCATTGGCCTTGCCTTGTTCATCTTTGGTGGACTGTGGGCGCGCGCCCTGGCGCGACACATCGGCCCCGGTCCACGCCGCCGGATGATGCTGGCCGGCGCCTTCAGCCATCTCATCCTGGTCATTATGGCGGCCCTCGGACTCGGCCGAGCGGAGGAGATATTCGTAAGCGAAGGTGTTTCGCCGTTGCCGCTCCATCAGCTCTTCACGGTCCTGTTTGTGCCGGCGACCGCGATCGTTTGCGCCGGGATGGGCGCGGCGATCGGCCTGGCTGCGGGCGGTGGGCGGCTGGCGGGCCGTCTGGCCTGGCGGGGCGCGCTGGCCGGGGCGGCCGCCTTCCTCATCGCCAACGTAATCCAGGACCTGCTTGGCCGGCGCGTGGGAGGCCCCAACGCGGCTGAGACGGCCACGATGATCACGGTCACGCTGGTCTGCGCGATCTGCGCGGCGCTGGTCATGACGGCGGCGCTGGCGCGAGGCCTTATCCAGGCCCGCAAGGAATAGGAGGGCGATGAAAGAACTCCCGCTTTCGATCGGCGTGATCTCATTCGTCGCCGGGTTGGTTCTGCTGATCGCGGCGATTGCCGGCCAGAAGATCGAGATCGCCGCGGTGAAACTGCCCGAGTTCGTCGATTCGAAGCGGCGCTTCGTGGTGGGCGCGCTTGGCGCGGTGCTGATCGGGTTTGGGGTTTGGGATGCCCGGCCTCCCGCATCGCAGGTGTCTCCGCCGACGCCCGCGGTTGTTTCCATCGCCTCCGCCGCGGTTCCAGCCGTCCAGGCTGGAACCGCGGCGGTCCTGCCGGGTGTGCTGGCCTGCCTCGCGGACGTGCCCGCCGACGATGCGCAGATCATTCCCGTCGAGATTGACATCCGCACGGATCGGAAATTCAGCGCGCGCCAACCGAGAGATGGGGTGCTCGCGATCCAGTTCACCAGTTCGGGGAAGGCGCTTGGCGCGGTGCGGCTTCAAACGCTTGCCTCGGGTTTGGGATTTCGGATCCTGAGTGTCGTCGACCCAAACTGCGCGCCGGTTAGCGCCTACTCAAACGTGACCGACCCGGGCGCGGCCAGAAATGTAGTTGCGAACCTCTACACCGTCGAATACCGCTTTCCTGCTGCAACGGTGCGCATGGATACCGGTTATTGCGAAGGCCGGGACTGCATCAGCTTGCGGGCCCAGCGCATTGGGCCGTAGGCTGGTAGCGGCCGGCCCGTGCCAGACAACCACTCGAATCCGATGTTCTGAGAAAAATCGATGTCCAATCCAATACCCGCCCCATCCCTGCAGTCGAAATCGGCGATCGGCGCGTTCGGATTTGCGCTGTTCTGGGCGCTGTCCAGCGCGCTGACGTTTGCCCTGGTCTCAGCGTTGTTCCACAACTTCACGGTCGTCGGGCGTTTCTCGCCCAGTCTGGCCGGTCTTGGCGAGTTTGAGGCCGGCGCCGCGCTTTTCGGCGCGCTCCTCGCCGGCGTTCCAGCCCTGCTGATCGGCCTTTGGCAATGGCTTGTGCTTCGGCGTTATGCGATCGTGGGCCGGGGCTGGATCCTGTCGGTGTCCGCCGGCTTTGCCGCCCAGCACTTTCTGGCTGACGGCTTTCCCGATGCGGCGGACAAGACCTACACGGTCGCGATCGGCGCGCTGGTCATCGCTCTGATCCAATGGCGTCTGCTGCGGCGCGCCCGGCCGGCCATGGCGCGCCTGTGGCTCCCGGTGACCGCGTTGGCCTGGCTGCTGTCCTGGGTGCTGGGCATCGTCCTCCTCGGCGCGCTTGGGCTGCGGGATCTCCCCTGGACGCCGGACCTGGGCGTTCAGCAGCACGGAATCCTCGGCGCCTTCGTCGGCCTTGGGTATGGGTTCGCGTCCGGCGTCCTTCTTGCGCGAGGCCGTATGCTGGGGGCCAGGGAAGGGGTTTGAGTGTTGCGCCCCGTCGAAGTCCCGCTACACTCGAAACCAGACATGACCGCGACGACAATCCCGCTCACCGCCCGGCCGACGCGCTTTGCGATTTGGCTGATCGGGGGCGCGTGGTTGCTGGGAATCCTCGCAATCTTCTCCGGTTTGGTCATTAGTCTTAGGTCCTTTGCCACTGGGCAGCGGATTCCGACTGACGCGAACGATATGCCCACGTGGCTTGTGGTGTCGTGGCTCATCCCTGTGCTTGCGGGGACCGTCTATCTCAGCGTCGGCGCGCTGATCTTGCAGCGGGGGGCGGTCCGTGTCATCGGCTTGCTTTGCCTGGCGCTCGGCCTCGCTCTGGCGTTGTCCTTCTGGCTGGAAAGCGCCTTCTGGCTGGATCCTGGCGGCCCGTCCAGTTTATGGGTATTGCTTCTGGGCCGCGGTTTCTTTCAGTCGTGGATCGGCTTCGTCCCGATTCTGGTGACGCTCTTCCCAACGGGGAGACCGCCATCCCGTATGTGGTGGGTGGCGATCGCCATCACCTTCTTGGGGGTGTGTTGGTCGGCTTTCTTTCATCTTCAATTGCAGACCATCTGGATCAGCGGGTATGGTTCCGTCACAAGTCCGCTCAGCGATGGGCGGCCCGCCTATCTCGATGACGCCACCTATGACGCCGCAAACATCGGTTCACTGGCGATCCTTTTGATGCTGGCGGCCTCCGTGATCTCATTGGTGGCCCGCTGGCCAAGGGCGGATACCCGGCTGCGGCAGCAGATCACGTGGTTGATTGTGGCGCTTTTGATCGGTTTTGCGATCCTGATCGCGGGAACGATGATGGTGGGCTTTGTGGGGGGGATGCTGGGTTTATTCGCGCTGACGCTTGGCGTGCCGCTCGCGATCGCCATCGCCATACTGCGCCATCGGCTCTACGACATCGATGTCGTCCTGAACCGCGCCATTGTCTACGCCGGGATGAGCCTGTTTGTGGTAGCCGCGTATGTCTTGGGGGTGGGCGTCCTCAGCGCGCTCCTGGGTCAAGGGCAGGATCCGGGTCTTGGCGTATCGGTCCTGGCCACAGGTTTGATTGCGGTTGTCTTTCAACCGTTGCGCGCGGCGCTGCAGCGGGCGGTCAATCGCCGGTTGTATGGCCGGCGCGATGAGCCCATGACGGTGGTGGCCGCGCTGGGTGAGCGATTCGAAGCGGGCGACTCCGATCAGGCGCTGCTGGCGAGCATGACCGAGACAATCACTCGCGCCCTGCGCGTGCCCTACGCCGAGATCGTCGCAAACACCGCTGGCGCCGCCCTCGTCTTCAGCGGCCGCGCCCCTGCCGGGGCAGCGCTCGAAGACTTTCCCTTGCGCTACCGGGGCGACCCGCTCGGCACCTTGCGGGTTGCGCCGCGCGCCGGAGAGCGGCTATCGGCCGGGGATCGCGTGCTGCTCACCACCCTGGCCCGGCAGGCCAGCCTGGCCGCCCACGCCGCAAGGGCAAGGTCCGCCCTGCAGCTCTCGCGTGAGGCGATCGTCGCCGCGCGCGAGGAAGAACGCCGGCGGCTTCGGCGGGACTTGCACGATGGCCTCGGCCCAACTTTGGCCAGCGTCGCCCAGCGCATCGATGCGGCTGGCGGGCTGACCCAGACTGACCCGCAGGCCGCCATCCGCATGCTCGCCGACGCTCGCGCGGCGATGGGCGGCGCAATCGCCGATTTGCGACAGGCCGCCTATGCCCTGCGCCCTCCCTCGCTCGACGAGCTTGGACTGGTCTCGGCCGTGCGAGAGGATGCCCAACGCTTGCTCCCGCCTGGCGGTCCGGCCCTCGATGTGCGAGTCGAGGGGATGCTTCCCCCGTTGTCCGCTGCCGCTGAGGCCGCCGCATACCGTATTGCGATGGAGGCGATCACCAACGTCATCAAGCATGCCCGGGCGACGCGCTGCGAGGTGGTATTTGCGTCGCACACAGGCGCGCTGCGGGTCGACATCGCCGATGACGGCCTGGGCATCGCCGCGGGCGCGCCGACCGGGGTGGGCACCCATGCCATGCGCGAGCGGGCAGAGGAGATGGGCGGCCGGGTCGAGATCGCGGGCCGCGACCCGCACGGAACGCGGGTGCGGGCTGTGTTGCCAATTGGTCACCCGGAGGCCGCATGACCATGGCGGAGAGGATCCGGGTCCTGATCGTCGACGACCATCTCTTTTATCGCGAGGGTCTCAAGACCATGCTCCAGGCCCGTCCTGAGATTGACGTGGTTGGCGAGGCCGCCGATGGCGACGCCGCGGTTGCCCAGGCGGACGCAACGGCGCCCGATGTGATTCTGATGGACGTGCGGATGCCCGGGCTGAATGGCATCGACGCAACCCGCCGGATTGCGGCCCGCCATCCGCGTACGGCGATCCTGGTCCTGACCATGTTTGATGACGACACGGTCTTTGGCGCGCTGCGGGCCGGCGCGCGCGGTTATCTGCTCAAGGATGCCAACGTTGATGATCTGCTCCGCGCGATCACCGCCGTCCAACGGGGAGAAGCCATCTTTAGCCCGTCGATCGCGCGCAGGCTTTCTCGATATTTCGCCGGGCAATCGCCGTCGCGCGATCCGGATCTCTTCCCCGAGCTGACCGGCCGCGAGCGCGACGTGCTGGCGCTGCTGGCCGAGGCGAAGGGCAACCTCGAAATCGCAAGCGCGCTCGATCTGACGCCCAAGACCGTCCGCAATTACGTGTCGAGCATCATCGACAAACTGCACGTCAATGACCGGGGCGAGGCGATCCTGCGCGCGCGCCAGGCAGGGATGGGGGCGACCGAAGACCGGTGACGGATGACCGAAGCAGGCTCGAGATGGCTCAGATTTAGCGTTCGCGGTCCGCAAGTGCCGCTCGCTCAACGCCGGGACTCGCGCATGCATAACGTATGGATTACCGCTTTCGCGGGAATGGCGGCGTTGAGATGGAGGCTCGCGCAATTCCCTGCTCATCGGCCTCACCCCAACAACGTCATTCCCGCGAAAGCGGACATCCATACCTTATGCAGGCAAATGACAATGACGCCCGCGCGAGGCTGTTTCGGTCGCCGGTCCTCAGTACCCCCGCAAATACTGCTTCGGCGTGAAGGCGCGCGCGTCGACGCCGAGCGCCCGCGCCGCGTGGATGGGCCAGTACGGGTCGCGCAGCATCTCGCGGGCGAGGAAGACCAGATCGGCCCGCCCATTTCGGACGATCTCGTCGGCGTGCGTTGGCTGGCTGATCAGCCCGACCGCGGCGGTGGGGATGCCCGCCTCGCGCCGGATCGCCTCGGCAAACGGCACCTGGTAGCCCGGGCCGAGCGGAATCTTCGCCCCGGGCGCGACGCTGCCCGAACTGCAGTCGATCAGGTCAACCCCCTCGGTCTTGAGCCGGCGAGCCAGGGCGATGCTTTCCTCCAGCGTCCATCCGCCCTCGATCCAGTCCACGCACGAGAAGCGGGCCGTCACCGGCAGGCGCTCGGGCACCACGGCGCGCACTTTACGGGAAGTCTCCACCACCATCCGGGTCCGATTGTCGAAGGAGCCGCCATACGCGTCGGTCCGATGGTTGGTCAGCGGCGAGTAGAAGCTGTGCAGCAGATAGCCATGGGCGGCGTGAATTTCGATCCATTCGTAGCCGGCCTCGACGGCCCGCTGCGCTCCCCGGGCAAAGGCGGTCTGGACGTCGGCGATATCGGCCAGCGTCATTTCACGCGGAGGGCGAAAACCATCGGCGAACTTTTCCGGGCTCGGCCCAATTGGTTCCCAACCGCCATCCACGTCCGCTACGGCTCCGCCGCCGTCCCATGAACGGGCCATCGAGGCTTTGCGCCCGGCATGGGCGATCTGGATGCCGGGCGCGGCGCCGTGAGCCTTGATAAACGTCGCGATACGGGCCAGCATATCGATGTGTTCGTCGCGGTAGATTCCAAGGTCGTGCGGGCTGATCCGCCCGCGCGCCTCCACCCCGGTGGCCTCGAGGATGACCAGGCCCGCGCCGCCTACCGCCCTGCTACCGAGGTGGACGAGGTGCCAGTCGTTGGCAAAGCCGTCCTCGCACGAATACTGGCACATCGGCGACACGCCGATGCGATTGCGCAGGGTTACCCCGCGCAGGGTGAAGGGATCGAAGAGGTGGCTCATAGGGTTCATTATCGACTTAAGACCGCAGCTACAATCGCATCCATTCCACCGGAGGAGCATCGAGACATGAGCGACAAAGTTGGCTTTCTGACCATGGCAGACGCCGTGGCCGAATCAAACGCGCCCGAGCTCGGCATCGGCATGCTGGGTTACGCCTTCATGGGCAAGGCCCACAGCAACGCGCTGAAGAAACTCCCCTACATGATCTATCCG
>JBKJQK010000308.1:0-24071 GCA_046594095.1 Anaerolineae bacterium
CGACCGTGCCTGTGCCCGCCCCGAGCGCGCCCTCAGCCACCGGGCCTGTTGTCGCAATCTCAATCGCCCCCCGGATGAAATCGGCGGTGAGCGCGCGCTTGCGGATGTTGTTCAAGAAGCCGTCGTTGGTCTCGCCAACCACGGGATTGATCGACCCGGCCTGCTCGTTGCCGGGCTGGGCGAGGGTCCAATCCAGAATCGCGTCGGCGGCGCGCGGGACTGCCAGGGTGTTGGTCAGCACGATCGGTGTCTCGATCTCGCCCTGCTCGACGATCTGGGTGCTGCCCATCAGCTTGCCGTAGCCGTTGCCGACCGCGAGGCCGGCTGGAACGCGGTCCTGAAACAGATTGCCGCCATGGGCGAGGATGGCGGTCGCTCCGGTCCGGGTGTCGTCGCCGTCGATCAGGGTGGCGTGCCCGACGCGGACCCCGGCGACATCGGTGATGGCATTGAGCGGCCCGGGCGGCAGAATGCCCGGCGCGAGGCCGAGATCACGGACGCGGCAGGGCGGAATGGAAATAGAGGACATGCCGATTACCCGAAAGCGACGATTCGGTCTTGACTGGATGAACGGGAATTACGGGATGACGCGCCCGGCCATCCCGTGAATCCTGTTCATCCTGTCAGAGACCGCCGGAATCCGGTGACCGGTATTAGACGCCCTGACGCCGGCAGCTGTACTCCGCTTCGAAGCCGAACAGGCGCCGGGCGGTCGCGCCGGTGATGAGCGAGGCGTTTCCCTCGAGCGGGCTGCGGATCTCGGCTTCGGGGAAATACTCGCGGGCGATCTCGGCCGACGGGGTCTGGACCAGCGAGTCCCTGGCGACCACAAAGGCCACATGATGGGTCTCGGGCGGCAATTCCGCAACCGCGGCCAGGAACGCGCAGCGGGCCGCGTCGCGGACATCGACATAGGCATACATCGCCCAGTGCGGCGGGGTCGCGTTCGGCAACGGCCAGCCCTTCATTTCCTCGGGCGGGGTCACGGCCGAGAAGCGCAGGTTGACCACCGACACGCCGTAGGTTTTGGCGTACATCTCGCCCATCACTTCGCCCACCTGCTTGGAGAGGGCGTAATCGTTTTGCGGATCGACCGGATGGGCCTCATCCAGGGGCAGATATTGATAGCGCGTGTCGTGCTGCATCAGGACAGTCCGGCTGACCTGCACGCTCGAGGCCAGCACGACCCGCTTGATGCCCATGTTGCGGGCCGCTTCAAGCACGTAATAGGCGCTGGCCACGTTGGACATGAACAACCTCGGCTCTTCGACGTAGCCGTGATCGCGGATGGCCGCCAGATGGATGACCGCGTCGGCGCCGGCCAGCGCGCTGTAGACCTGCGCCGCATCGGTCATGTCGGCCATGCTGTAGTTGCTGCGCCAGTCGCCGACGCCGACCTGGTCCACGCCATAGACGTCAATGCCGGGCTGGGTTCGGGCGTAATCGACGGTATGTCGGCCAATGATTCCTTTGCTGCCTGTGATCACAAGTTTCATGAGTTCCCCTTGTCTGCTTACCATTCGAATCGATATGTGTTGGGCGGCCCGCAAGATCGGGCAGGCTGATTATCGCCATTCGCCCAGATTGCGCGAGCCGGGCCAGTTCGCGGCGCGAATCGGGGGCGGCGGATGCCGCACAAGACCAGACCAGTCCCCTTGCCGCCGTCCACTTCATGGTCGCGATTGATGCGGCGTCCGCCAACCCTTGGGGAGGCTCCTCCTACGCCTCGATCGATGACCCCTCGGTGGGGGCCACCCCAAGGGTTATCGGACGATCTGGCCGACCCCATACAGCGCGACTTCGTCCGCGTCCGGCGCCAGGCGGATCAAGCGCTCAAACGCCATGCCCAGTTTCTCGAGCAGTCGGATTGAGCGGGCGTTGGCCGGGTTGACGATGGCCACAACGCGGGCCAGTCGGTGGACGGCCCGGCCCTCCGCGAGAATGGCGGCGGCCGCCTCATATGCGTATCCGTTGGACCAGAAAGCGGGCAGGAATGCGTAGCCGATGTCGACATCCGCCAGCGTCTCGCGCCGGATCAAGCCGCAGATCCCGATCGACTCGCCGGTCGCCTTGAGAATCACCACATCCAGCCCGAAGCCGCTCCGGGCATGGCTGCGCAGCGGCCCGTCGGCGATGTACCGGCGGGCGTCCTCCAACGTGCGCACGCCGCGGTCGCCGATGTTGGCGATGAATGACGGCTGGTTGAGCAACCCCAGAAAGAACGGCGCGTCGTCGAGCGTGGCCGGGCGGATCACGAGCTTGGCGGTTTCGAGGCCGGCCATCAATCGCAGCAGCTTTGCCCATTCCGGCAATAGCACGAGGCCTGGACGTCGACGTCGGCCCGGGCCTTCGCCAGATCCAGGCGCGCCCGCATGACCGCCGCCTCACTGTCTTTGTTCAGATGTTCAAGGCATTCGACGTAGCCATGCAGGCTCCACACGTTGTCCGGGTGCTGCGACGGCCGGCTCAGGGTCTGATCGAGCCCAAGGTCGGCCCGATACACCGCCTCCGCCTCCGCCACCCGGCCCTGCTCGAGCAGCAGCGCGCCGAGGGCGTGCCGGACCGGCTGCATCCACCCCCAGGGCTCGTCGTAGGGCAGGTTGTCATCGAGTTCGACTGCCTTGCGCAGGTGGGCGAAGGCCTGGTCGTGATTGCCCTTGCGATAGTCCACCTCGCCGTTGAGCATCTCAGAGGCAATGGCAAGGATATCGAGGCAGCTATTGTTGAACAGGTAGCGGGTCTTGGGCACCCGCGCAAGCGCGGCCTGGAACCCGGCCCGCTCCGCCTCAGCCAGAGCGACCTGTCCGCTGGCTGCGTGGGCGACCGCTTTGGCATAGCGGGTCATCGCGGTGGTCACGCAGTACAGCTCGGGGTCGGCCGGCAGGGGCGTGTCGATGATCTCCTGCCACTTTCCGAAGCGCACCAGCACGTGCAACCGCATCGGGACGAACCCTTCAAGCCAGTCGGCCATGGGCGGATCGGTCACCCGCAGCAGGGATTCGGGGATTGTCTCAGCGAGCAGATTGGCCGCCTCAAGGGCCGGCCGGTACTGGCCCAGGAACATCGCGGCGTAGATCTTGAAGTGAATGTCGTGGCAGCGATATGTGGTGTAGAAGTTGTCGGCGCCTTCGCGGGCCAGATACTTGCGATCGGCGACGATGGCCCGCTCATTGGCGACGACGGCGTTGTAGTACTGCCCGCACAGGATGTCGATGTGCGAGGGCATATGCAGCAGATGGCCGGCGTCCGGCGCATACTCCCGCAAGGCGTCGCTGGCCCGCAGCGCCCGCTCGGGGTGGGGCGACATCTCCCGGGCGTGCAGATACATGTGCAGGACGCCTGGGTGCATTGCCGCAGTGCCGGCTGCCGCAGTGCCGGCTTCGGCGAGGCCCATGGCCGTCTCAAGCACCTCGATGATCTCGAGCGTATCCGCGCCCGGCGCGGGCTGGCCGGTCTTGAGGTCCCACAGCGCCCACGGCGTCCGGTTCATCATCGCTTCGACAAACAGCGCGCACACATCCCCATCCTCGGGGAAAGCCGCATGGACGGCCCGCATCGCGCCGGCATACGCGTCGTTCCAGGCGCCGAACGCGTCGTTGGCGACGACCTGATCGGATTGATAGCGGGCTTCAAGAGCCTTGACCAGGGCCCGCTCGGCGGGTGTCGCGCCATCGAGGCGGGCCAGCGCATCGTCGGTCGCCCGGCGCGCCGCGGCAACAGCCTGTTTCAGCTCCGCAGGGCCAAAGGCCTCCCACTTCTTGTTGTAGTTGGACCCCGAGGCATACGCGATCCCCCAGCGGGCCATGGCGCAGTCGGGGTCGGCTGTGGCCGCGCGTTGGAAGCAGCGGATTGCCTCCTCGTGGTTGAAGGCGTAGGTCCACATCAGGCCGCGGTCGAACCAGCGCTGCGTGTCAGCTGACCTGGTTGTCACCGGGCGCGTATGCGGGCCCAGATCGAAATAGTCTTCCATGGCTCCCCCTGTCAAAAACGTCAATCCCGGACAAACGAAAACACCGCCGCGTCGTGCGAAACACCGTACAGGACCAACCTGCGGCGCAGGAGACCCTCGCGAGTCGCTCCCGCCTTTTCGGCCACGCGCTGGCTCCCGACGTTGCCGGCCGCGGCCAGGATCTCGAGCCGGATCAGTTCGGTATTGGCGAAGGCCCACTCGCGCAGCAGGTTAGCGGCGGCGGTCGCGACCCCGCGCCCGGCCGCCGACGTGCGGACCCAGTAGCCGAGGTTTGCCCATGGGTTGATCTTGTTGATCCGGTTCAACCCGCAACCGCCAAGATAGAGGCCGTCCGCCGAGACAATCGCAAACTCAAAGGTCGTGCCCGCTTCAAAGGCCGTCACTTGCGCCTCGAGCCAGGCCTGCGACTCCGTGATGGCGTAGCCGGGGTGACACCAGGGCATCCATGGCCGCAGCTCGGACATCGACTCCCGCACAGCCTCAAACAGGTCAGGGGCGTCGTCAAGCCGGTAGGGTCGGATGCGGACGTTGGCAGCAGCGCTCATACGGTGGCCAATCTACACCAGGTTGCGGCGACCTGGCCGGCCGCCGGTCACGGCTCGACCGGCAGGATCTTTGACCAGACCTGCTCGCCGTCACCGAGGGCAACGGCGTCGAAGCCGCGCGCGCGGAGGTAGCTGGCCGCGATGTGGGCGCGATAGCCGGCCGAGCATTGGGTGACGATCACGCGATCGCGAGGGAGTTCGCCGAGCCGGCGAGGCAGCAGGCCGGCCAGGATGTGCCGGGCGCCGCGAATATGCTGCGCGTCCCATTCGCTTCGGGCGCGCACATCCAGGATCAGCAGCCCGTTGGCGGCCAGTCGTTCGGCGAGTTGGGCAGTCGTCCACACTGGCATGGCCGTAGCGCCCCGGGTGATGTCGGGGTCGAAGTAACCGCCCACATCATCGACGCCGATCGACCGCAGCGCGCCGATCACCCGCTCGGCGTCGGCCAGCGCGGGCAGAATGACATACGCCGGCCGGGCATAGTCGACGTACCAGCCGATGTAAGTGAGGTACTGGTTGTCGTTCATCGGCACGCTGAGCGTGCCGGGGATGTACGACTTCGCGTAGGCCTCGCTCGGGCGGAGGTCGAAGACCTGGGCGTTCTGAGCCAGCAGCGCGTCCAGATCGGCGCGCGTCATCGGCCGGGGCGCGTCGAGCTCGCTCAGCAGCGGCGAGCCGAGCTTGTTCACCCGCTTCATCTGGGCAAAGTAACGCGGCGCCTCGGGCTGGCCGGCCAGAAGCCAGGCGACAAACTCATCCTCGCGCTCGAATTGAAAGGCTGGGTTGAACAGCTTCTCGTAACCCAGCGTCGTCGAGGGGATGGCCCCGAGGGCCTTGCCGCAGGCGCTTCCGGCCCCGTGTCCGGGCCACACCTGCAGGTAATCGGGCAGGGCCTTGAAGCGGCCCACGCTGGCGAATTGTCCGCGGGCGCCGATCTCCTTGGTGCCGATCTGGCCGGCCGCTTCCTCGAGCAAGTCCGGCCGGCCCACATCGCCAACGAACACAAAATCGCCGGTGAAGACGCCCATCGGCCGATTGGCTGTCTCTGTGTCCGTGATCATGAAGGCGATGTGCTCGGGCGTGTGACCTGGCGTGGCGAGGACTGCGACCTTGACGTTGCCGACCATCCAGGTGTCACCGCCGCGCACCGGGACGACGGCCGGCTCATCGGCGAAGGCGTATTTCCAGTCCGGGCCGCCCTCGTCGCTGACGTAGGCCGTCACTCCGGCGCGCGCGGCGAGCTCGCGCAGGCCGCTGGCGAAATCAGCGTGAATATGCGTCTCAGTGACGTGCGTGATGCGCAGGCCTTCCCTCTCGGCCGCGCGCAGATAGGCGCCGGCGTCGCGGGCGGGATCGATGACCATCGCCTCGCCCGTCTTCGGGCAGCCGACCAGATAGGACGCCTGAGCCAGGATCTCGTCGTAGAAGTATTTGAGCAGCATTCCAGCCTCCCGTGTCTGACGTTTATTTGACAGGCAGGCCGGCCTGCGCCCAGGCGCCAATGCCGCCCAAATCGAAGACCTCGGCGTAGCCCGCCCGTCGCAGCATCCCCGCCGCCGACGCGCTGCGATTGCCGCTGCGGCAATACAGCACGACCGGCTTGCCCGGCGGCACATCCTTCAGGCGGCCGGCCAGAATCTGGACGTCGATGTTGATCGCGCCCGGGATGTGGCCGGTCCGGAACTCATTGGGCGTGCGCACGTCGATCAGGGTATGCGCCTTCTTCGCCTTTGCGAAGTCCTGCTGATATTGGGCCGGGCTGATCAGCGTGCCGCCACCGCCCATGATTGAACGAAACAGATTCATCATCTTTGCTGTCCTTCCTCCATCTCAAAACAATTCCAAACGACACCGGACATACTGACAGCCTACCCGGTTCTTCCCAAACGTGTGAGAGCCAATTACCTATAATGAGCTATAAGCTGGCGCTTATGGCATTGCTCGATCTCTACAAACTCCAGGTGTTCGTCCAGGTAGCGCGGGCGGGCAGCTTTAGCGCCGCCGCCGAGCGGCTCTTCATGACCCAGCCGGCGGTCAGCCAGCACATGCATGAGCTGGAGGCCGGGCTTGGGAGGACGCTTTTTCAGCGCGGCCGGCGCGGGGTGACCCTGACCGCTGAAGGCGCGACTCTGCGCGGCTATGCCGAGCGCATCCTGGCGCTGGTAGCGGAAGCCGAAAGCGCCGTCATCGACCTCGATCATCTGGCCAGCGGTCAGGTGTCGATCGGGGCGACCCCGGGCGTGAGCGGCTACCTGCTCCCGCACTGGATTCATGATTTTCGGGAGCGCCACCCCGCCCTGACGGTCGCCCTGCAGACGGCGACGACGCCGGCGATCGTCGCCCAGCTGCTCTCCCGGCAAATCGATCTCGGCCTGATCGAAGGCGAAATCGATCCGGCTGCGGCGGCCCAGCTCGAGGCGCGCCCGATCTGCGACGTGGCCCAACGCGTCGTGGTCGGCCCAAAACATCCGCTGTGGGGGCGGGAGACAATCACCCTGCCCGAATTGGAGGGCCTGGCTTGCGCGACCCGTCAGGCGGGCAGCCAGTCGCGGATCTGGCTGGACGGCCTGCTGCGCGAGAACGGCGTCGGCCCAAGGATCGTGGCCGAATTCGACAACCTCGAAGCGATCAAGCGCGTGGTCATGGCGGGCACGGCCTTCGCGGTGCTGCCGGACTATGCCGTCCGGGCCGAGCTGGAACGCGACGCGCTGAAAACCCCGGACACGGACATCGTGATGTCGCGCGCGTTGCGGGCGGCCTGGTCCAGGTACGCGCCGCTCTCGCCCATCGCCCGCGCGTTCCTGGCCTTCGTTGTGCCGGGGTAGCGCCTGCAGTTCGACACATCCAAAAGGAAAACAAAATGACCCTCGCAACGGCTCCCGCCGCCCGCCCCGTGCCCATGCTCAAGGGCAAACCCATCATCGGCAATTCCGGCGAGTTCGGCAAAGACTCTCTCGGGATGATGGATCGCGTGTGGAAGGAGCGCGGCGACATCTTCGGATTGCGCCTCGGGCCGCGGCCGGCCAGATGCTCGAGCGGTGGGCGGATCTGCCCGATCTCGGCGAGGTGATGCTCAACGAGGAGATGAGGCTGGTCACCCTCGATATCATCAACCGGACCATGTTCTCGTCAAATGTGCTGCCCGAGTTCGACAAGATCGGCCACTCCGTGGACGTCGGCCTTCAGTACACCCAGAACATCGCCCGCAGCCTCGTCCGGATACCGCAGAGCTGGCCGACCCCCGCCAACCGAAGATTCAAGGCCGCCAAAGCGCTGCTCGACGACTACCTCTACGGCATGATCGCCGAGCGGCGCGCCGCAGCCGGCAAAAAGGGCGATCTGCTGATGGACGCCCGCGATGAAGACACCGGTCAGGGCATGAACGATGAGCAGGTCCGCAATGAGGGGGCGTCTGGCTGTCTTTCGCTATTCGGGATTCACCCGTCCCCAGTTGTTGGACTTGGACACCTGGCGCAGTTCATACAGATCGTGGGCGTATTGCTCGATATAGCCGCAGTTCTGGCAGACGTAGCCGTCCACATACAGGAATTTATGGTCGTCGCCCAACAGCCCGCTATTCGGGATTCGGATGTGGATCAACGGCTGGCCATCATCGGCACGCAGGCCGGCATCGAGGGTGCTCTTGCCGTAGGCCGTGTAGACCTCGGATGACGCGCACTTGGGGCAAACTCCGGAACGCATGGTGAACCTCCATTTGAACGCGGGCGTGGCTGCCCGCGGAGTATAGGCGTTTGCGCTTGCGTTTGCGTAAACGTAGACGTCGACGTGAACGCGACCGCCTACAAATCGACCCGGACCTTGAGTTCCTTGAGTTGCCTGTCGGTGGCTGGGGACGGGATGCCGAGCATGACGTCGGCGGCCTGCGAGTTCTTCGGGAACGCAATGACTTCGCGGATGTTCGGCTCGCCCGCGAAGAGCATCACCAGCCGGTCGACGCCCGGCGCGACCCCGCCGTGCGGGGGCGCGCCGTACTCGAATGCGTCCAGCATGTGCCCGAATTTCTTGTAGGCCTCTTCCATCGTTATCCCGAGCAGCCGCATCACCCGCTCCTGAACATCGCGCCGATGAATTCGGATGCTCCCGCCGCCGGCCTCATAGCCGTTGCAGACCAGGTCGTATTGCTTGCCCTTGACCTCGCCGGGGTTGGTCTCGAACTTCTCGAGGTCCTCGTCGCGGGGCGCGGTGAACATATGATGGTTGGGCACCCAGCGGGCGTCTTCTTTATCCCAGGTGAACATCGGGAAGTCAATCACCCAGGCGAAGGCGAGCACCGCTGGGTCGGCCAGCTTGAGCCGCGCGCCCATCTCCAGGCGCAGCTTGCCCAGCGCGTTCAGGGACACAGTCTCGGCGTCGGCGACGAGCAGCAACAGGTCGCCCGGCTTGCTTCCGCCCGCTGCGATCAGAGCCGCCTTCTCGGCCTCGCTCAGCTTCGCGCCAGCGCCGCTGCCGCGGATGCCATCCTCATCATGGTGGACGGCGACCAGGCCTTTGGCGCCTTCCTTCTTCGCAAACTCGATCAGCTCGTCGGTCTGCTTGCGGGTATATGCCGCGCAACCCGGGGCGACAATGCCGCGCACGGTCTCCGCCCCGGCCAATACGGCGAACTGCGAGCCGCGGGTCGCGGCGGTGACGTCGAAGATCTCCATCCCAAAGCGCAGATCGGGCTTGTCGCTGCCGTACTTGCCCATCGCTTCGGCAAATGTGATTCGCCGGAACGGGGTGTAGAGCAGGCGCTTGCCGTGCAGGGCGGCCTGACCCGTGGCAAACTCGATCAGCATCTTTTCAACCAGCCCCATCACATCGTCCCGATCGACAAAGCTCATCTCGATGTCGAGCTGGGTGAACTCGGGCTGGCGGTCGGCCCGCTGGTCCTCGTCGCGAAAGCACCGCGCAATCTGGAAATAACGTTCGATTCCACCCACCATCAGCAGCTGCTTGAGCTGCTGGGGGCTCTGCGGCAGGGCGTAGAACTCGCCCGGATGGACCCGGCTCGGGACGAGGTACTCGCGCGCGCCTTCGGGGGTGCTCTTGAACAGAATCGGCGTCTCCACCTCGATGAAGCCGTTGCCGTCCATATAGTCTCGAATGTGTTTGACGAGCTTGTGGCGCAGGGTCAGGTTGCGGACCATTCGCTCGCGGCGCAGGTCGAGATAGCGATACTTCAGGCGCAGGTTCTCGTCAAGGTCCATCCCATCCGTGTCGATCGGAAAGGGCGGAACCTTGGCCGCGTTGTGGACGATCACCCGGGTGGCGAACACCTCGACATCGCCGGTAGCCAGCCTGGTGTTGCGCATCTTCTCGGGGCGGAGCTTGACCACGCCTTCGACCTCGATGACGTACTCGGGCTTGATCGATTCGGTTACCTTGACCACCTCGGCCGGCACACGCTGCGGGTCGAGGGTGATCTGGGTCATGCCGTAGCGATCGCGCAGGTCAAGGAAGACCAACCCGCCGAAGTCGCGCCGGCGATGAACCCAACCCGCCAGGGTGACGGTCTTGCCTTCATCGGTGGCGCGCAGGGCGCCGGATGTATGTGTTTTGCGCATGGTATCTTCCGACCTCTTTTTGCATCAAAAAAGGGCCGCCTGGTTTTCCAGGCGACCCTCAGTCTGCGTATCAGTCCGCGCTGCGCGAACGACTAAGCGGCGCCTGGGGAGGCCCCGTTATTGTCGTTATCATTCGCGTTGTTGAACCGTTTTCCCATATCGAGGCGGCCATGATAACACCGCCGCGAAACGATCAGGCAATTTCGAGGATGCGCGGGCGCAGAACCGGTTCGCCATCGACCACGATGAGCTGCGTGTCCCAGCCGTCGATCTGGGTGATGACCTCGTGGCCAGTCTCAGTGATGAGAACGGTGTCCTCGGATTTGACCCCGGCGATCGACGGATTCCAGGCATAGGCCTGATTCGCCGCCACCAGCACGGTCGAACCTGGCCGGCCATTCGACTCGCGCGGCTCATAGCCGGCCAGGCCGCCCTGATGATGGCGTCGCCATTCGTCGGCAAATCCCGCGGCGGCATAGGCGTCGGTGCCGAGTTTGAAGACCTCGCCCAACGTCCGGCCAGGCTGGGTGCCGGCAATGAAGGCAGCGTCGATTTTCATGCACGCGTCGGCCTTGCGCTTGAGCTCGTCGGGCAGCTTGCCAAAGTGGACGAGCCGGGTGACCGAGGCCACCAGTCCCGCTTTGCGCCCGCACAGCACCAGCATCGCGTACTTCTCCATCTGTTTGTTGGTCGGCAGCGGGTGGCGGAATTCGAAGACCCGGTTGTCGGTCGCGATCAGGTTGACGATGGGCTGAACACCACGGGCGAAGGTCGCCCGATCGAGCCGGCCGGCGATCTCGAACTCGGTGTCGCCCGGACGGACGCCGCGGATGGCAGAGTCGATCGCCTCGCCGCACAACCTGCCCAGCGCCCGGAAGCGCTCCATCTCCGGCCCGGTCAGTTGGGCCCGCATCAGGGTGATCTCGCCGGCCAGGTTGGCGGTCCCCGGCAGCAGGCCGTCGGAGCCGACCTCGAGGCCGGCGTTCAACTCAGCCAGCAGATCGCGCGTCTCGTGCCACTGGGTCGTCTTCATCTTCCAACCCTGGGCAGCCAGACCCTCCTCGCGCTCGAGGCGGGGGGCCTCGATGTTGTTGGTGACGATGTAGCGGTCCGACAACGTTACGACGGCCGCGGCTGCGCCGGTGGTCGAAGCGGTGTTGATATAGCTCGGCGCGCCGCAGGTGATCCAGGCAAAGCTGCTATTGCGCTGCAGGACGATGGCATCGAGTTTCTTCCTGGTCATGAGCTCGCGCAGGCGGGCGAGCTTGAGGTCAAGTTCATTCATGGTGGGGACTCCTGGCCGGCGCGCGTTCAAGCCGCGCGCGCGGCTTTGGCCTGGCGGACAACGTCTTTGATCTGCTCGATGTGCGCGTCGTCATGCGCCAGACCGCCGATGAAGCGGCCCTTGCAGTTGCGCACACCCGCGCCGGGGAAGTGCGGCTCGAGGGTCACTTCATAGTGCGGAGCATCCGGCCACACGCTCAAGCTTGCCAGGCGCACACGGCGGCTCTCCTCGAGGCGGGCCCGGCACTGCGCAACCGTGGTGACCGTCCTCCAGGGCATCTCATAGCGCGAGCGGCCGTGGACGGGCACACCCCGGGCCATTTCAGCAGCGATAAAGGCCGCTTCCTCGGCCGAGGCGGTCGCGTGGACGATGAGGTGGCCAAGCGTCCAGCTTATGCCCTTCTCTTCTTCTGTCGCCGCCTCCGAGTCGTTGGCCTTCGGATCGATGGGCGAAAAGACCACGTCGGCGTCGGTGGCTTCCTCGATGAGGTTGAGCATCAGGTCAATCATCTCGTGGGTGAGCCGGGCCATATCGGTCTTGCTCAACGGGCGGGCCAGATCGGCCACGGTCATCTTCCTCTCGCGAACAAGTGTGAAATCTAACAAGGTGGAACTCCTCGTAGGCCGCCTTTGGCAGCCTCAAACGCTTCGTCGTGGAAAGCAGCGCCGCGGGCGCGCGTGGATATCAGGGAGCCAATTATCGCGTATGAGGCACTCAGCGCGCGAACGCCAGCGACCAGATCCAATCCACCAGGGCATGGACGGTGGCGGCGGCGGTGACGGTCCGGGTGCTCAGGAAGGTCCGGGCGTAGAACGCGCCGGCGATCGTGGCGAAGATGAAGTAGAGGCCAACCAGGGGCGGGTTGTCGAGGTGCGACGCGCCAAAGATCAACGAGGACAACACAACAATGGCAATGGGCTTCCATCCCAGAGTCCGATTCAGGTAGCGCAGCAGGAAGCCGCGGAACAGGATCTCCTCGGGCAAGGCGATGATGAGATAGATCGTGATCAAACGCAGTAGGGCGTCCTGCGGCGTGGGGGCGGTCCAGTTGAAGGTGATAAAGCCCGTCAGCAGGGCAAGCGGAAGGACGATGACGGCGGCCAGGGCGGTGTTGATGGCCACCGCGCTGGCGCCCTTCAGCGTAGGGACAAAGCGCAGGCCGAGCCCTTCGAATTTTCCACCCAGGGCCAGGGCATATAGAAACACCGGCAACACGGCCAGCTTGAAGTATTGATTGCCGCTTTCGGCGGGCATGGGCGGCAGGACAACGCTGGGCAGCGCGCCAAATTCGACCGCATACCACAGCATGAGCCCGGCGCACAGCAGAAGGAAGTTCAGGCGTTCTTTCTGGGCGCGATTGGTCAGGATCAGCAACAACACCGGCAGGGCAAACGCGCCGGCCCGCAGGACGAGATCGGTATTGGTCAGCGTCTGGCCGCGGGCGAAGGCCAACGTGAGCGGGGCCGCGACTGCGATCAGACCGATACCGATATCCGCGGCGCGCAGGCGCGGCGTGTTGATCAGGGCCAGGGCCGGGGGCAGGAAGATGAAGATGAAGGCGGCCAGCGCATCGGCGAGGTCCACCGGGGCGTTGGTCGCCCGACCGGCCGCCACAATCGGGGCCAGCAGGAGAAGCGGGGGGAGCGCCATCGGCAACGGGTACGCTTGCCCCGCCTTCTGGATCGCGCGCGCGACTCCGTCGGCGCTCAGCAACAGGTAACCTGCGCCGAGCGCGCCGAAGATGAGCAAAATCGGCAGGATTTGGGCCAGCGGCAATCCGCGCAATGGCTGAGCCACACCGACCAGCAGGGCCCCCCACAGGGCGAAGCGGATGACGATGTCGAGCAGGCTGGCGATGATGGGCGCAGGTTCAGGCGCTGGGGGCGGCGCCTCGGGCGATGGCAGTTGCATGGACGGGGGATTCTACCGTTTCAGGTGCCATCGCGAGGCCGCATGACCCTGCCCGCTCTTTTATCCCGACTCGTCGCCATCAACTCGGTCAACCCGTCGCTGGTGGCCGGCGCGCCGGGCGAGCGCGCCCTGATGGATGGATGCGGCGTTGATTCAGGCGGCCGTCATTCCAGCCGCCATATTCGGGCCGCCTGGCGGCGGCATCCACGCCGTGGACAAGTGGGTGGACCTCGACGGGCCCGAGCAGTTCGAGCGCGTTCTGTTAAATGTCACAAGGAGATTCTGCGGATGAAAACATCAAGTCCGGCAACCGACGCGGTCTGGGCGGGCGAAGAAGATTTGCTGCCGACCGGCGCGACAACCGTGCCGGTCTCATTTGGCGTTGCTCACGGGTATCCCGACATGGAGACCTGGCCGGCCGTGGCCCTGGGCCAGGCGCCGGGCTATATCTTCGCCCGCAACACCAACCCGACCGTCGCGGCGTTTGAGCGCAAGATCCAGGCGCTCGAGCGGGCCGAGGACGCCACAAGTTTCTCGACCGGGATGGCCGCCATCAGCAATATGCTGTTCGCCCTGCTCAAGCCGGGCGACCGGGTGGTCAGCGCCAAGGACACTTACGGCGGGACCAATCAGATCTTCCTGAGCACCCTCCCGCGCTGGGGGGTGGAGATGCCCCTGTGCGAGACCGGCGACGCGGACGCGATCGAGGCCGCGATCGGCAAGGGCTGCGCGCTGCTGTATCTCGAGACCCCGACGAATCCGACGCTCAAGGTTCAGCCAATCGCCCGCCTGGCCGCGGCGGCCCGCAAGGCCGGGGCCGTGGTGGCGGTCGACAACACCTTCGCCACGCCGGTCAACCAGAACCCGCTTGGGCTCGGGGCTGATCTCATCATCCATAGCGCGACCAAGTATCTGGACGGACACGCCGACACGTTGGGCGGGGCGTTGTGCGGGCGGCGCGACCTGGTCCGGGCGGTGTTTCATCACCGCGAAATCAACGGGGCCAGCCTGGATCCGATGAGCGCGTATCTGCTGTTGCGGGGGATGAAGACCCCCCACCTGCGGGTCGAGCGCCAGAACGAGAGCGCGCTGCAATGGGCATCCCCGAGGGGCCTGATCCGCTATTCAGTCGGCATCGAAGCCGTCGACGACCTCATCGCCGATCTCGATCAGGCGCTAGGGTAGGGTCTGGCCGTTGCGCTTCTCCTGCGCCCGGCGCGGCCGGCGCGGCCCCTATAATCCACTGCGTGGCAAAGAATATTGAGATCATCGCGCAGGGCGTGGATGTGTCCGGCAACGATAAGTTCGCTTACTCGCACGGCATCCGCCGAGGCAACCTGCTGTTCATCTCCGGTATGGTGCCGCGCGACCGGGACAACAACCTGGCCGGGGCCGACGACATCACCGCCCAGTGCGTCCAGGTTTACGAGAACATCAAGTCCGTGGTCGAAGCCGCCGGCGGCACGATGGCCGACATCACTGAAACGACCGTCATCGTCACCGACAACAAATACAAGGCCGGCCACACCGAAGTCCGCAAGCGCTATTTCAGCCCGCCGTATCCGTGCAGCACCGCCATCGTGGCCGGCCTCAGCCCGGGCTACCTGGTCGAGGTGAACGCGACCGCTGTGCTCGGGGACTGAGCGGCGTCAGCCGGTCTCGACCATCTCACGGCTGAGCGCGTTGAAGACCTCGCGCGTGCCATCTTCCCTGTAGTAGAACGTGTCCTCGACCTGCAGCGCGCCCAGGCCATTCATGTAGATCGGAAACTCAATTGAGACCACATTCCCCGGTTGCAGAGCGAGGGTCTCCTCATGGCTGACGATCGGAAGCTCGGGCGCGGGGTGCAGCCCGATGCCGTGGCCGAGATTGCCCCGGGTGTAACTCGTCATGCCGGCGGCGCGCGCCGCCCCGAGGCCCACATCGAACACCTCGCGCAGAGGCGCGCCAACCTGCGCGATCGCGGTCGCAGCGTCGAACCCGGACCGCAGGGCGCCGTATACTTTGCGTTGGGCGGGCGAGGCCTGGCCGAACACCGCGCAGCGCCCCATGTCTGCCCAGTAGCCCGACACATCCACTCCGCAGTCGAGAAAGACAAGATCGCCGCGCCGTAAGCGATACCCTCCCGAGCTTGCCGGCAGCAGCGCATCCGGCCCCGCGCGCAACGTGACCCGGGCGTTCAGGACGCTGCCATCCGGGGCATGATCAAAGACCGAAGCGCGATAGATCCGGGCGATCTCGGAGGCGGTCATGCCCTCGCGCAGCGACGCGATCACGTCGGCGATGGCGTGCTCGCACAGTTGTGTGCCCGTCCGCAACAACCCGGCCTCGCGGGGCGACTTCACCGCGCGCAGTAATTCGATCAGCATCCCGGCATCGACAAATTCGCATTCGGGCAGCGCCTCGCGCAGCCAGCCCAGCGCGCGGGCGGACACGAAGGCCGCCTCGATCCCGATCCGCCCGCGGCCCAGACCGGCCGACTTCAGGCGGTCCGCGATCAAGCGTGTCACGGCTTCGGGATCGAGCAGACCGGCCCGCGCGACCGGTTGATCGGCCAGCGCCCGCGCTATCAGCGCAAACGGGTCATCCTCACCGGGCGCGGGGATGCCTCCGTAAGCCACCCAGGCGCGATAGGCCGCCACGTCGCTGAACTCCGGCGCGGTCGCACGGAAATTGGGCTCCTCGACGTCGGTGCAGACCGCCAGCGGCATGATGGCCGGGTCGGCCGGCACGATCGCAGCGGCGTAGCCGGCCTCGGCATACAGATTCAGAAACCAATGCCGGTAGCCGGTGGCGTAATAGGTGTGCCGCGGCGAAAGCAACAGCAGCGCGTCCAGCCGCGCCCCTGCGAGCGCGGCCCGGCAGCCGTCCAGACTCATGAATCCCATCGGCATTACCTCGAATCGGCTAGATGGCCGTAGGCCCACGGCTGGCGGTCGCGATACATCGGGTATTTGGCGCGGGCGGCGAATACCTGGTCGCGGTCCAGCGTCGCCGCGATGATCTCCTCCCGGGTGTCGCTCGCGGTCGCCAGGAGATCGCCCAATGGGGACGCGATCAGGCTCTTGCCTCCAAAGGTCCACGCGCCTTCGGGGCCGACCTTGTCGCAGACCGCGACATAGGCGAGATTCTCAAACGCGCGGATCCGGTGCAGCTCGAACCACAACGGAAAAGTGCCGCCCGCAAACGGGAAAATCAGCAGCTCCGCCCCCTGGACGGCCAGCATCCGGGCCGACTCGGGAAAGAAGGTGTCGTAGCAGATCGCGATCCCGATCTTCCAGCCGAGGACGTCCCACACCGGGAACTCGGCCCCGTAACGGAAATAGATCTTCTCCAAACTGGAGGTGGCGGCCGGGTGCACTTTGCGATAGCGGCCGATGATCCCGCCCGCCGGCCCAATCAGAAACGCCGTGTCGAAGTAGCGGCCCGGCCCGTCGAGTTCGAAAATTGGCGCGACGAGATGGATGCCGTGGCGGGCGGCCCGTTCGCGGACGGCGCTCAGCGAAGGTCCATCCTCCGGCTCGGCCAGTTGCAGGTGCGCGTAATCGCGGTACTGGCTGAAATACAGAGTGTTGAAGAACTCAGGCAGGACGATCAGGTCGGGGCGATGATCGGCGACGGCACGATCGATGAACTCGCACGCCCGGGCCACGTTCATGGCCGGCGTGGCGTTGCTGTTGAGTTGGACGCAAGCGATTTTCATCAAAAGGCGTGGATAGAATTGGGAATGCTCAGTTACACAGACCGGCCACAATTGTATCCGGGGGTGCCCACATTTCTTGGCTGCCGGCCCGCGCGAACGCGCGCCGAACTGGCCGGGGCTGACGCCGCCATCATCGGCGTGCCCTATGTCACGCCGGCTTTCGGGTTTGACGCCGAGCTGACCGCCAAGAAGGTCCGCCTGGCCAGCGCCAAGTACGCCGGCGGGTATCTGCCCGAGCGGGATATCGATGTCTTTGCGGCGCTCAACGTCGTCGACTATGGCGACGCCCGCATCGAGCCGGGCGATCTGGCCCAGTCCGTCCAGAACGTCATCGACAAGATATCGGACGTTCTGGAAGCGGGCGCGATCCCGATCACGTTGGGCGGAAGCGCGCCCTGTTCGGGCTACACCCTCGCGGCCGCCCTCTCGAAAACGCGCGCCGGCACGCCCATCGGGGCGATCAATCTCGACGCGCACGGCGACAACCGCGAACACTGGCAGGGTGACGCCTCGCTCTCGGCCATGACCTGGGTGCGCCATCAATTGCGCCTGCCCGGCTTCGATCCCCGCCGGCACATGCAGGTCGGCATGCGCGGGCCGGGTAACCCGAAGACCAACGCAGACTGGTACCGCCAGCAGGGCTGCGGGCTGTACACCTCGCGGGAGATGAAGCGGCTCGGCGGGGCAGCGCTGACGCGCGAAGTCATCCAGCGGGCCAGCGATGGCGCGGCCGGGCTGTGGTTCGGCATCGATTGGGACGTCCTCGACATCAGCGTCAGCCCGGACTGGAGCTACCCCGAGCCGCTCGGGATGAGCGCCGACGACCTGCTGGGCATGGCGTTCGAGGTGGGCCGCCAGGGCTGCCTCGGTCTGGCCACCATGTCCAGCCCCGCCCACGCCGACTCGATGCACTGGATCGTGATCTGGACCGTGCTGAACCTGCTGGCCGGCGTCGCCGTTCAAAAGGGACGCGCGGCCTACGAAGACTGAAGCGGGCGGCTCGCGCGCTTCAATATCAATACGATGACAAACCGAATCCTGACCGTGGCCGCTGCGCAAATGACGAGCGTGGTGGGCGACCGTGACGCGAATCTGAAGAAGGCCGCCGACGCTGTGGCCGAAGCCGCGGGACGCGGCGCCCAACTGGTGGTGCTGCCCGAGTTGTTCGCCTATGACTATGTGTCATTCTCGAACACCGACGTGAAGCTGTTCGAGCGGGCCGAGCCGCTGGACGGCCCGACGGTCCGGGCGATGCGTGAGCTGGCCCGCCAGCACCGGGTGTGGCTGGTGCCCTCGGTATTCGAGCGCGAGCTGGCGGGCGTGTGCTATGACACCGCCGTGCTCGTCAACCCCCAGGGCGAGATCGCGGGCACATACCGCAAAACGCATATTGCCTTGCTGAGCAGCCCGGAATCCGGCAAGGAGAAGTTCTTCTTCAAGCCGGGCAACAAGCTGCCGGTGTTCGACACGCCCTTCGGCAAGCTCGGGATCCTGATCTGCTATGACCGCGGTTTTCCGGAGGCCTGGCGGGTGCTGGTCCTGAAGGGCGCCGAGATCATCGTCGTGCCGATCACGACCACCGACGAAGACGGCTTCGCCGAGATGGCGCGGACGCGCTGCTTCGAAAACGGTGTGTTCGGCGTGTTTGTGAACCGTTGCGGGATTGAGGATTGGAAGCGTTTCTTCGGCGGCAGCCTGATCGCCGGGCCGCGCGGGCAGGTCCTCGCCCAGGCCGGCGATGCGGAAACGGTCCTCGTCGCGCAGTGCGACCTGGATTCAATCGAGGCCACCCGGCTGCGCATGCCGTATCTCAAGGATCGCCGGCCAGAGTTGTACGGGCCGGTGGCGGACTAGCGCTTCAATCACGGCGCGGATCGAGCCAGTCTACGATCGCGTCGCCAAGCAGGTTGAAGCCCAGCACCGTCAGCAGAATCGCCAGGCCGGGGTAAATCGCCACCCAGGCCGCCTCGCGCAGAAACTCAGTGTTGGAGGCCACATCGGCTCCCCACTCGGGCAGCGGCGGCTGCGCGCCGAGGCCGAGAAAGCCCAGGCTGGCCGTCTGCAGGATGGCGCTTCCGATCAGCAGGCTGGCCTGAACGAGCAGGGGCGTAAGGCTGTTCGGGAAGATGTGCCGGACCATCAGGCGCGGCAGCGACATACCCAGCGCCTGCGAAGCCTCGATGAACGGTTGCGCCCGCACGGCCAGCGCCTGGCCGCGCGCCATCCGGGCGAATTGCGGGATGTAGGTCAGCGCAACCGCAAACATGGCGTTCTGCAGGCCTGCGCCCAGGATGGCAGCCAGCAGGATCGCCATGACCAGGCCAGGAAAAGACAGCCAGGCGTCGACGACCCGCATGAGCAGGGCGTCGGCGGTTCCGCCCAACGTTCCGGACACGACCCCAATCGGCACTCCGGCCGCGAACGCCAGCGCGACCACCAGCACCCCGATCAGCAGCGTGCTACGGCCGCCAAAGGCGATCCGGCTGAGTAGATCGCGACCGAAGTTGTCGGTGCCCAGGACATGCGCATCGTCGGGCGGCGAGAGCTTGTGGGCGATGTCGATCTTCGTCGGCGAGTACGGCGTGAGCGACGGCGCGGCGATGACGACCGCGGCGATGGCGATCAGCAGCAGCAATGCCAGCAGGGCGAGCGGACGACGGATGAGTCGAAGCAGGAAGCGTCGCGACGCGGCCATCTGAGATCAGCCCCGCCCGGCCCGGATGCGCGGGTTGAGCGCGCCATACAGCGCGTCCACCGCCATCGATGAAAGAATAAATCCGGAGGCGAACAACAGCGTCGCGCCCTGAATGACCGGATAGTCGCGGTTGGTAATGGCCTCAAACATGTAACGGCCAATCCCAGGCCAGGAGAACACCGTCTCGGTCAGGATGGCGCCGCCGAGCAGTTCGGCGACCTTCAGCCCGATCAGGGTAATGGCTGGCAACAGGGCGTTGGGCAGGGCGTGCTTGAGGACCATGCCCAGGCGGGATAACCCTTTCGCCCGGGCGGTGCGGGCGTAGTCCTGGCGTATCTCGCTGATGGTGCTGGCGCGCACCATCCTCGCAATGACGGCCGCGAGGTATGCCGCGAGCACGCCGGCGGGCAACACCAGGTGGCTGAGCGCGCTGCCGAACACCTGCATGTCGCCGGATACCAGCGCGTCGATCAGAAGAAAGCCCGTGCCCGCCGGGGCCCTCAAGAGCGGATCGAGGCGCGCCGACACGGGCAGCAGGTTGAGTTGGACGGAGAAGATCACCTGGGCGAAGAGGGCCAGCCAGAACACCGGCGCGGAGACCGCGACCAGCGATACGACCCGGATGACGTGGTCGGCGAGGCGATTGGCCGCGTAGGCCGACCACAGCCCGATCGGAATCCCAACCGCGATAGCCGAGACCAGCGCGGCTACGGTGAGCTCGATGGTCGCGGGCAGGCGTTGCAGCAGTTCCTGCGCCACCGGGCGGTTTGTGCGCAGGGATGCGCCCAGATCGCCCCGTAGCAGGCCGCCGAGGTAGGTGGCGAACTGCTCCGGCAGCGTCCGGTCCAGCCCGAGCTGTTCCCGCAGCGCCTGGATTTGGGCGTTGGTCGCGCCGGACCCAAGCAGCGCCACGGCGGGATCGCCTGGCACCAGCCGCACGAACAGGAAGATCAGCGTCGCGACGACGAGCAGCACCAGCCCGGCGGCCATGAGGCGGCGCAGCAGAAACTGGATCACGCGCGGATTCTATCTGGAGCGGCGATCAGCGATTAGACCGGCCGGCCCATCCGGCCAGTCCAATTGCGCGATCAGGTTATCCTGCCGCCGCTATTTGGTCTTGCTGACGCTCCAGTACTCGGACAGCGGCGGGGCGCTGTTGACGACCAGGCCCTGCACGTTCTTGCGCTTGTAGATGATGATCTTCGGGTTGAACAGATACGCCCCGGGCGCCTTGTCCAGAATCTTGGTCTGAAGATCGAAGTACATCTGCTTGCGCTTCGCGAAATCCTGCTCCGCTTGGGCGTCGAGGATCGCCTTGTCTAGCGCAGCATCCTTGGCCATCCGGAATGTTAGCGCCGTTGGGCCAAGGGTGGAGAGGTAATCGATCGTGATGTGGGCCTCGGGGTCGTTGTACCACGGCTGGCGCCCGCCGATGGCGAGGTCGTGCTTGCCCTCGGTGTGCAGCGGTCGCAGCGCGGAGCTGAAGTCGAGTTGCTCGATCTTGGCGGTGACGCCGATATCGGCCAGGTTGGCCTGGATGAACGTCCCGAGATCCTTCCATGACTGGCCCGTGAAGGTATAGAGGGTCAGCTCGAGCGGCTTGCCGCCCTCGCCGTAGCCGGCTTCCTTCAGCAAGGCCTTGGCCTTGGCCACGTCGCGCTTGGGGGCGGCGTCCTTCATGGCCGGGTTCCAACCCCAGCTGTTGTCGGTCAGCGGGCCGTACATCTTGTTGGCGGTGCCGCCCAGCAGGTCGTTGACCATGCCGTCATAGTCGATGGCCGTGGCAATAGCCTGGCGCACGCGCTTGTCGGCGATCGGGCCGTCGGTCTTGCTGTTGTTGAACTGGATGTAGCGGATGATCTGGCTGGGCAGCTCGATCACATCAACATTCGCATTCTGCTTGAGCGCCTTGATGTCGTTGACCGGGATCGAGAAGAGCTGGCCGTTCTGCTGGACGATGTCGACCGTGCCGTTCTCCAGCTCCAGCCGGCGGGTGGCCGCGTTCGGGATGACGCGGTAGATGATCTTCTGAATCTTGGGCGCGCCGCGGAAGTAGTTCGGGTTCGCCTTCAACACCGTCTGGGTGTCCTGGGTGTAGCTCTCGAAAATGAACGGGCCGGTGCCGACCGGGTTCACATTGATGGCTTTGCCAAATTTTTCGACGGCGGCCGGGCTGCCGACGGCGGCCTGCGGCATGGCAAGGTAGGAGAGGAATACGCCATTCGGCTTGTCGAGCGTGATCGAGACCGTGCCGACGTCAACGGATTTAATCTCCTTGATCCCGCCGAAGTAGGCCTTCATGAACGAGTTCACGTCCTTGATCCGCTCAAAGCCCTTCTTGACCGCGTCCGCGTTGAAGTCAGTGCCATCGTGGAACTTGACCCCGCCGCGCAGCTTGAACGTGTAAGTCGTCTTGTCGTCCGAAAGCGCCCAGCTCTGGGCCAGGCGTCCTTCCAGCTCCTTGAACTCCGGCGCCTTCCAACCGACCAACGTGTCGAAGACGTTCATGATCAATTCGCTGCCAACGGGCGTCGCAAGATTGGTGCCCGGTTCGAGATTGACCGGATCGGCATCGATGGCGATGACGAGGGTTGTGGCCGGGTCACTGGCGGCCGGCGCCGCCGTGGTGGCGGCCGGCTTGGGCGCATCGGTCGCGGCCGGTTTCGGCGCCGCGGTGGGGGCCGGGGCCTGGCTGCAGGCCGCCAGGACGATGGATGTCGCGGTAACCACCGCGAGCGCGCGCAATGACACGCGCACAGAAACTCCCTTAAACATACGATCTTCCTCCAGCTGGATACAAAAAAACGACGGGACTCTCGGATTGCGGCGTGGCTTTCCTTACGAGAAGCGGAATTATAAGGCAGCCTCAGGGCCAGCTGGCGCTTATCGCGGCGTTTCACCGCGCTCAATCAGAAATTCCAGCGCCTGGCCGAGGGTCGGCAGTCCGGCCCGGCCGCCCAGGCGTTGCGTGTTGAGCCCGGCCACCGCGCTGGCCAGGGCCGCCGTCTTCGCCAGCGGCATCCCCCGCAGCAGGCCGAATAGGAACGCGCCGTGATAGCTGTCGCCGCAGCCGGTTGTGTCAACAATCTCGGCGAAGCGAAAGGCAGGCTGATGAAGATCCTCGCCGTCGCGCGAGCGGATCCAGCTCCCCTCTTCGCCGCGCGTGACGGCGGCGATACGCGCGCCCAACCGGAGCAAGGCTTCGGCCGCCCGCCGCGAATCGCGCTCGCCCGTGTGGCGCGCGGCAAAGTCGGCCGCGACGATGCACACATCGACCAGCGGCAGCAATTGATCCAGTTCAGGCCGATGCCGGCCCGCCCCGCCGTCAAACGAGACAAGGACACCTGTGACGCGGGCGATCCGGGCCGCCTCAAGACAGGCCGGCCAGTGCCGGCCATTCAGGTGCAGGAAGCGGGCCGTCTCAATCGCGGCGACGGGAAGCTCGCCAGGCGCGATCTCGGGCGCGGAGCCATACGAATACACGATCGACCTTGCCCCGGTGGCCCGGTCAACGAGGATGCACGCTGTTGGGGATTCCATCCCAGGGCGGGTGACGAGATAATCGACGTTGACGCCCTCGCGCTCGAATTCCGCCCGCGCCAATAGGCCGCGCCAGTCGTCGCCGAGAGCGTCGATCATCGCTGTCCGCGCGCCGAGGCGGGCCAGCGTCACCATCGCCGTCGCCACTGGCCCGCCGCCCGGGGTGGTGATGTCCATCGCCCGTTGAACTTCGTCGAGCCCGGGCAGATGCTCGACCCGGGCGACGACGTCTATCGTCGACGCGCCCAGGCCAACAATGTCAAAGGGCTTCATCTCCGCCATTGCGGGATTGTCTCAGAGCGGCCGGCGCTAGACTTGGCCACATGAACCAGCACCGCGTTGTCATCACCGGCATCGGTGCCGTGACCCCTCTCGGCCTCACCATGCGCGACACGTGGGAGGCCCTGATCGCCGGCAAGTCCGGGTGCGGGCCGATCACGCGCTTCGATGCGAGCGGATTGCCGGTCCGGGTCGCCTGCGAGGTCAAGGGCTTCGACCCCGCGACGCTCCTCGACGCCCGCACGCTGCGGCGGACCGATCTGTTCGAGCAGTACGCCATCAGCGCGGCCGTCCAGGCGCTTGAGGATGCAGCACTGACGATCACGCCCACCCTGGCGCCGGATATCGGCGTGGTGGTGGGCTCGGCCGTGGGAGGGTTCGACACGATGCTGCGCCAGAGTGACGCCCTGCGCGAGCGCGGCCAGCGCGCGCTCAGCCCGTTCTGCATCCCGATGATCATCAACAACGGCGCGACCGCCTCGGTGTCGATCCACACCGGCGCGGTCGCGCCGTTGTTGATGATCATCGGGATGCAGAACGGGCTGAGCGCGCGCTGGCCGCGCTCGCGCAGGGCGT
>JBKJQK010000389.1:0-4551 GCA_046594095.1 Anaerolineae bacterium
GGATGGCGCTGTCAGCATCCTTGCCATACGCAACCGTGTACAGGCTCGTATTGTTGGCGCTGGCGACCTTGACCAGCTCGGCGTCGTAGCGGTATTTCTTGCTGCTGGTGTCCTGGCCATCGGTCAGAACAACCATGACATTCGAGCGGAAAGGCGAGTTTGAGCGCTGGATTTGGGCCGCTCCCTCCCCGATGGCGTCGTAGAGCGACGTATTCCCTTCTGCCCTCAGGCCGCGCACAACGGTGATGGCGTCAGCGCGGGCATCCTTCACCTTTTTGTTCTGAATCCGCACGCTGATGTTGGTCGCAAAGCTGATCAGGGTCAGGTAGTCCTCAGTGTTCATCTGCTGAAGGAATGTCTCGGCCGCCGCCTTCATGCTGTCGATCTTCGCGCCGGCCATGCTCCCGGAGGTATCCAGAATCATGGTCAGATTTACCGGCTTGCGGGCCGACTTCCAGAGTTCCTGGACGGCGTCCAGGCTGGCCGCCTGCGGCGCGCCGAAGGTGATCTTTGGCTGGGCCAGGTCAAATCCGGCCTCGGCCGTCAGCGGGCTGCCCTGCTTCAGCGCGGGATTCACCGGCCGTAAACCGGCCACAACGGCCATCTTCTGGGCCTCGTCCTTGAGCAGCCAATCTCGGAACAGGCGAGCCGCTTCCTGCGTTTCGGCCGGCGCCGTCGCGCTCACGCAGGCGGGGAAGGTCGCCACAAAGGTGCCCTCGAAGGGATAGATCGGGATGATGTCGTCCTCTTTGTCGCGCGAGGCATAGGTGGCGACCGTGCT
Source organism: Anaerolineae bacterium (assembly GCA_046594095.1). Lineage (GTDB taxonomy): Bacteria > Chloroflexota > Anaerolineae > J036 > Brachytrichaceae > Brachythrix. The sequence continues at coordinate 782 of JBKJQK010000389.1, forward strand.
TTCATACAGGATCGCCGCGCTGAGGTACTCCGGGCCGCGATCGCGGAGCGTGTTGCCCAGGCCTTCAGTGGTGGGCGCAAACAAGACCACCCCGCTCTCAAAGGCCGTCACCGAGGCCTGCAGAATCGCGGTCTTGATGTCGGCCGGCGAAACCGGCTGAGTCTGTTGTCGGGCCGCCTGGGCGACCGCGAGGAGGGTCCCTGCCCCGCTCCCGGCCAGACCCGGATGGGTGTGGGCAAGCCGGAAGGTCTTGCCATACTGCCCGCCGCTGTAGTAGGCCCAGGCCGACGCGTCCGCGGCCAGACTGCTCAAATCGAGCCAGCCGATGTTGCGGGCCGGGTAGCCAAGCGCTTCAGCAATCGGGCGCCACATCGCGATGACAAGCGGGCTGCTGGCCAGGCTGACGCAATCGTCCTTGAAGACGGTGATCTTGCGCCCGTTGGCCACATCGGTCCACACCGGAGCGTCAGGCACCCACATCGCCGCAGTCGGGGCCCCGCCCTTGGCCTGCCAGTCTCCGATCGCCTGGCCGGCCTCGGCGACGTTGACGACCGGCCACACGGGTTTCCCGGACTTGGTCTTGATCGAGGCTTTGCTGAATCGCAGGGCCGCATCCGTGAGCCACGGGTTAATCGCGCTATTGGCGGTGATATTGACAATCGCGGCATTTGCCGGCGGCCCGCTCGGGTTTCGGTCGACATTGGCGCAACCCGCCCCAAGCGCGGCAATGACCGCGACCAGGGCGACCCGAGCTATCGCTTGATGATTTCGCATGTTCTCTCCCAGCTTCGGCGGATGGCGCTACCGGCCAACCGTGATCAGGGTCATTTCAACGAAGCGATCCTTTTCCTGGAGCGCGGCGTCGTCCGTATCGCGGCGCTCGGCCGGCGGCAGAGCGGCATCAGTGATGAAGCGGGCCTTGTCGATCTTGTGCTGGGTGGCCAGATAGTCCACGACCGCGACGGCCCGGGCCAAGGCAAACTCCTTGATCTGGGCCTCGGTGTACGTCCCCTTGGGTCCGGGCCAGGCCGATGATCCTGTCACCCGAAGAAAGAGACCCACCGACTGTTGGAGGGTCGGCGCCACGCAGTCGTCGAGGATACGCCGTGACTCGAGCGTCAACGTTGCGCTGTCGGGGAGGAACTTGAACTCGCGGCAGGGCAGCACAGCCAGAGTGTCCGCGGCCTTTAACTTGAGGGCCGAGAAATCCGGCTTGGCCGACATCGAGAACGACGTGTTCACCACCTGGCCGTTGGCTTTCAGATTGGGCTGCGAAGCCGAATTGGCCACGAAACGCGGATCGACCAGATCCTCGGGTTTGGTGGTCTCGGACGCCACCCCGGCGCTGGCCCACACCCTGCGCGCGATCTCGATTCGGCTGAAGAGCGCGGCCGGATCGCGCATCACAAACGCGTTCGCGCTCAAGTCGGCCTGGGCAATCTTGTCAAGCTGGAGGCGCAGATCGGCGGGCGTCTTCACTTCCGTCCAATCGGTATTGCCCCACTTGATGATCGCGGCAGCCGAGGCATCGAAGTTCTCCGCCTGCTGCTTCATCGCGTCGAACCAGGCGTCATGGAAAGCCTGGACGGTGTTGGGCTTGGTCGTAATCGAGTTCTTGGACACGATCAGGGCGTCGACGATCAGGCGCAACTGGCTGGTGGTCAAGAGCGGCGTGCCGCCTCCATTCTTGGCCCGCGATAGCTGGGGTTCCCAGGCTGACACCACGTCGGCCTTGCCATCGTTAAAAAGCTTGACCGCCTCGTCGGGTGTATCGGCCGGCACAAGCCGGACGTCGAATTTTGCGTTCAGGCGGGCGACAGAAAGGGTGTAATAGACAAAGTACTCGGCCGAGCTATCGCGGACAAAGGCGATCCGCTTGCCCTTTAGATCGTTGATGGTGGCCACGTTACGGGCCCACAGCCCATCACCCCCGGCGCTTTCGTCGACGATGGCGGTGATGACGCCACTGCCACCCGTGGCCACGGAGTCGACCGTATTCAGCACGCAGTCCCACTGGCCGTCTCGCACAAAGCTGTTGCTCTGTTCCTCGGTCAAGGCGTATTCCGGCTTGTTGGGCAACTGAAACGGGACGATCCCCAGATGAAAGCCGCGCGCTTCATCGAGGCCCTGCGCCTGTATCTGAATCAGGGTGAGATACGAGGCAAACGCATCCAGCCCGCAGATAAAGGTGGGCTTGCCGTCGCCGGCCTTGTAACCGGCGCCCCAGATGGGCGCGGGCGCCTTGATCTGAGGCGGCTTGAGCGTCTGCGGCTCGGTCGGTTTGGGCGCCACCACGGGCGTCGGCGCGTTCGGGTTCAGCGGTACGCCGCCAATCTGGCTGAAGGCGATTCCCGCGCACACCAGGATGGCGGCCAGGCCGATGATGCCAAAGAAGATGATCCGGGTTCGATTGAGTTGCATGGTTTCCGCTCACATGCGATCCGGCCGCGCGGCCGGGTCGCCGACTAGCGCGTGGCCAGGTTGGCCACGCGTGTGTTGTAGACCTCGTCCAGAGCCGAACTCGTATCGCGCAAGGCCTGGACCTGCTCCTCCATGTCGGACTGGAGCCGCTGCGCGCGCGAGTTGTTGACATCCTTGCTGCCGATGAGCTTCGTCTGCATGTAGACCGTGCCCATCGCGGCCAGGGTGTTGTCGAGCTGATACTGGGCCTTGCTCATGGTGTCGCGCAGGTTCGTGAGCGCCTCAAATTGCGACTCCTTCATTCGAAGCGTCTGGGTGAACTGCTCGCGCACCCCGTCGCTCATCGGCCGGGCGGACTGCTGGCGCAACTGCTGAAGCTCGCCCGGAAGGGCCGAGGTATCGCGGGCGATAATGGGATCGCGGACATAGCTGTCCAGTCCCTGGGCCAGCCGATACACCTGCGAAATCCAGTCTTCCATGCCGCGGGCAACATCCATCAGGTGGTCGTCGAGAAGTTCGTCGTCGCGCTGTTCAATCTCTTTGACGATGAGTTCGCGGTAGTCCAGCGCCTTCTGGGCTTTCTGGCGCATCTCGGGAAGCGACAACTTTGAGACATCGAAACGCTCGCGGAACATCCGGTCCATTACCCAGCGGTGGAATTTTTCATCCTTGAGGGTGCTCAGCACCAGCGCGCCCTCGCCAAGCGCTCCAAAACCAAGCCACAACCACCAGGCGCCGGGAAACCACGGGAAAAGCAGGGTGGCGCCAGCGCACAAGATGGTCAAGGCGATGACGACCGCGCTCTCCGGCCGAAAAAGGGCGTATTGGAAGACGTTCCGCTTGACTTCCTCAAGCATACGATCGCTGACCGATTGACGCGTTTTCACTCTAATTCCCTGATACGGACGAAATACTGTTTTAGTCGTTCCGTATTTGACCAATATAATATGGCGCGCGTGACAGAACTACAAATGCCGTTGTCGCCCAACATTCCGCGCCCCGCCGCCGCGCGCGCCGACAAAGCCAAACCCCCGCCCGAACCGCCCGTGCGCATCCTCGCCATCGAGACGTCGTGCGACGAAACTGCGGCCGCCGTCATCGACGACGGGCGCTTCATCCGCTCCAACATTGTCGCATCCCAGATCGATTTGCATGCGGCTTACGGCGGCGTCTTCCCGGAGATGGCCTCGCGCGCCCATGTTGAGGCCATCGGGCCGGTAATCGCGCGGGCCATGACCGAGGCGGGGGCGACCTGGGAGAGCCTCAGCGTCGTGGCCGTCACCCGCGGCCCGGGGCTGCCGGGATCGCTCGTCGTGGGGGTGAACGCGGCCAAGGGGATCTGCCTCGCC
>JBKJQK010000396.1:0-6968 GCA_046594095.1 Anaerolineae bacterium
CAACATGCTGTTTCAGGACAAGAGCATGTGGCAGTCGGTGGCCTTCTTCGCGTTCTCGATCGCGTTCGCGCTCAAGATTCCAATCTGGCCGCTGCACACCTGGCTTCCCGATGCGCACACTGAGGCGCCTACGGGAGGCTCGATGATGCTGGCCGGGATTCTGCTCAAGCTCGGCGGCTACGGCTTCCTGCGGATGGTGCTCCCGCTCTTCCCGGATGCCTCGCGCCAGTTTGCCCCGATACTGGCCATTCTGGCCATGCTCAGCATCGCCCTGGGCGCGTTCGCCGCCTGGGGACAGAACGACTTCAAGAAGCTGGTCGCCTACAGCTCGGTCAACCACATGGGCTTTGTTGCCCTGGGCATCGCGGTCGTTGCCTCGGCGATGGGCGCCGCCGGCGCGGCGGCCCCGGCCGAAGTGGGCCACGCCGTGGAGGGTGCCCGTGAGGCCGCCGGCTACGTCGGTGAGGCGCTGCTCGAGAGCGCCCGGATCGCCGGGAACGGCGCAGTGCTGCAGATGATCACCCACGGCCTGTCCTCGGCCGCCATGTTCGCCATCGTCGGCATCGTCTACGAGCGCGCCCATACCCGCGACCTGACCAAACTGGGCGGATTGTGGGGAATGATGCCGAAGTATGGCGCGATCCTGATCTTCTGCGCGATGGGTTCGCTCGGCCTGCCCGGTCTGGCCGGGTTTGTGAGCGAGTTCATGGTCACCCGCGGGGCGTGGGGCTCGGCCTTCACGATCTGGACGGTCATCTCGATGCTGGGTCTGCTGGTGACCGGCATCTACATTCTCAAGGCGATCCAAAAAGTGCTGCATGGCCCGCTCGGACACGAATGGGAGCATCACCCGCTCAAGGACATCAACTGGGTGGAAATTCTTGGCATCGCGCCGCTCATGATTGCAATGCTGTTGCTGGGGATACTGCCGTCGCTCGTCCTCAATCCCATCAACTTCAGCATCGCCGGGATGATTCGCTAAAGGGCTGGTGAGGTTATGGCGTTTCCGATACTAACTCTGATCATGCTCTCGCCCTTTATCGGGGCGGGGGTCGTCCTGCTCATCCCAAAGGACCGCCATGAGGCCATCAAGGTCGTCGCCCTGGCGTTCTCGATCGTGTCGCTGGCCCTGTCGTTCTTTGTGTTTGCGGGCTACAACACCTCGGTCGGCGGCTTCCAGTTTGTCGAACAGTCCAAATGGATTCCCGAGCTTGGGATTGGCTACAAAGTAGGCGTTGACGGCTTCAGCGCGCCGCAACTCCTGCTGACCGGTATTGTCATGGTCTGCGCCGTGCTGGTGAGCTGGAGCAAGAGCGACCGCCCGCGCGAGTTCTTCGCCTTCCTCCAGATCCTGGTTGGCGGCGTCTTCGGCGCCTTTATGGCGCTGGACCTGTTCCTGTTCCTGATCTTCTACGAGATGGTGCTGTTCCCGGTGTATGTGCTGGTGGCGAGCTGGGGCACCGGGCGCAAGGAATACGCGGCAATGAAACTGACCATCTACCTCTTTCTGGGGTCGCTGGTCGCCATCATCGGGGTCCTGGCGGTCTACTTCCAGTCTGGCGGGTCGTTTGACTTTGAAGTGATCCAGAAGGCCATGGCCGCCAAGGGCGCCGCAGGCCTTCCGTTTCAGCAGATCTGGTTTCTGCCGGTCTTCATTGGCTTTGGCGTGCTGGCCAGCATCTGGCCGCTCCACAACTGGTCGCCGGATGGATACGCCTCCGCGCCCACGGCGGTCTCGATGCTGCATGGCGGCGTGCTCAAAGCGACCGGCGCCTACGCGGCCTTGCGGTTTGGGATTCAGCTCATGCCGGAGGGCGCCAAATTCTGGCTGCCTTTTGTCGTGTTCCTGTGCCTGGCTAACGTGATCTATGCCGGCGCGGTGGCCTTCCGCCAGAAGGATTTGAAGTACATCATTGGGTTTGCGTCGGTCGCCCACCTTGGCCTGGTGTTGCTGGGCCTGTGCGCGTTGAACGCGTATGGCCTGAACGGGGCGGGTTACGAGTTGTTTGCGGGCGGGGTAATGACCGGCCTGATGTTCGCCATCGTCGGCATGATTTACGAGCGCTCGCATGAGCGCAACGTCGACAAGCTGGACGGTCTGGCCCGGGTCATGCCGCTCGCGGCGGTTGGCTTTGTGATCGGCTCGCTGGCCGCCATGGGCATGCCCGGGCTGCCCGGCTTTGTCGCCGAGATTCAGATCTTCATGGGCTTGTGGCAGGCCTCGCAGCAGGCCTATCTGCCGCTGGCCAATACCGTGGCCTGGTGGTACGGCAGCGTCGCCATCGCCGGCGTTCTGACGGTCGTCATCACGGCCGCCTGGACGCTGAAGGCGGGCGCCAAGATCTTTTTCTCCGAGCCGCAAACACCGGAGTGGCAGAAGCTACCCGGCCTGAACGCGCTCGACAAAGTCGCGATCGTATTCATGTGCGCGATTCTCATCATCGCGGGCGTGTTCCCGAACTCGGTCATGTCCGTGGTCTCGGTGGGCGTCCAGGCGATTCTCAAAACGCTCGGAGTGCTGGCGTAATGTTCAAAGATCCCTCGAATCCAATCGAACTCCTGGCGGTTTTGCCTGAGATCCTGCTGGTCATCTGGGCCCTGGCGATCCTGGCCTTCGATCTCGTGTCCGATCGGGTCGTAAGCCGGCGCACGCTGGGTATCCTGACCGCGGCCGGCATGTTCGGGGTGCTCCTGGCCTGCATCCCGGCGGCCGTGGCCGCAACCAACCAGGCCGTCTTGGGCGGAATGATCCGCTTCGATCTGTATGCGTTTGCGTTCCGGGCCATCTTCATCGTCGGCGGCGCGCTGACGGCCCTGGTCTCCATCGATTTCCGGGCATCCCGGGCGGGCGGCGAGTACTACGCCCTGCTGATCCTGGCCACGGTCGGGATGGGCCTGATGGCCGCCTCCAACGACCTGATGATGCTGTATCTGGCCACCGAGACGGCCTCGATTTCGCTCTACTTGCTGGCCGGCTTCATGCGCGACACAAAGCTCAGCGCCGAGGCGGGCATCAAGTACTTCGTGTTCGGCGCGGTGACCTCGACCATCATGCTGTATGGCTTGAGCATGGTCTATGGCCTGAGCGGATCAACCACGTACCAGGCCGTGGGCGCGGGGCTGGCGAAGGTGCAGGACGCCGGCCTGTTGCTGACCTTCTCGATGCTGCTCATCTCGGTCGGCTTTCTCTTCAAGACCTCGACCGTGCCCTTTCAATGGTGGGCGCCGGACGTGTATCAGGGCGCGCCAACCCCGGTGGCCGGCTTCATCAGCACGGCGTCCAAGGCGGCCGGGTTTGCCATCATGCTGCGCTTTCTGCCCTACGTATTCAGCCCGGTTGCGCGCGAGTTCGTGGATGGCGCCGGGGCCTGGGTGGCGATGATGGTTCCGTTGGCGATCCTGACCATGCTGGTCGGCAACCTGATGGCCATCGTCCAAAACAATGTCAAGCGGATGCTGGCCTATTCCAGCATCGCCCAGGCCGGCTATATCCTGGTGGGCGTTTCGGCCTACGCGGCTGGACTGGCGAACAATAGCCCGCGCGCCACCGACGCCCTGGCTGCCGTGATCTTCTATCTGGCCACCTACACTCTGACGAATATCGGCGCCTTCGCCGTCACCGGGATCGTCTCCCAGCGCGTCGGCGGGGATGACATCAAGGACTTCGCCGGCCTGTCTCGGCGGGCGCCATATCTGGCCCTGGCCATGGTCGCGGTGATGCTCAGCCTCCTGGGCGCGCCGCCTATGGTGGGTTTTGCGGGAAAATTCCTGCTCTTCCGCTCGGCGATCGACATTGCGATTGCCTACAACAATAACGTCTTTGTGTGGCTGGTTGTGCTGGGCGTGGTGATGGTGCTGGTCTCGGTCTTCTACTACCTGAGGGTGGTCCTGGCGATGTACACCCAGCGCGCCCAGAATGACGCGGTGCCTCTGAAAGTGGCCGCCCCGGTGGCCTGGGCGGTCGGCCTGTGCGCGGCCGGCGTCATCGTCACCCTGATCGCAATCTCGCCGTTCTGGGAGGTCGCTCTGGCGGCGGCCCGCTCTTTGTTCGCCTAGGCCGGCGTGTTAAAATCGCCCGGCTTCGGAAATGAGGTCATGAAGGAAGAAAAAGATCACCCGTTCGTGATTTTGTCGCGGGCGTTGCCGCTGCAGGTGATCGGATCCATGGTTCTACAGGTGGGTCTGGCGGTTGGGGTGCTGGTGATGGGTTCGGTGATGCTGGGTGTGTTCATCGACACGCGCATCACCAATACGCGGCCCCTGTTTACCTTGCTCCTGAGCCTTCTCGGCGCGGTGTTGTCGGTCTACGTGACCTACAAACTCGCGATGCGCGCGGTCCCAAGGGCGCGCAAGGCCTACGAAGACTGGTCTGAATCGAAGAACACAGCGGCGGCGGAAGCGCCCGACGGCGCGCACCCGCAGGCGGGCCAAACGCGCTCATAGGCGGGGCTCGCCGCGCCGAATACGAAAAATGAGTTGTCCATGAAAGTCAAACCCATCTCTGTCCTGCTGATCCTGTTTCTGTGCGTATCGTGCTATTTCGGCGTTGTGTTGGGCAGGTTTGGCGATGGCCTGATGATCAACGGGGTCACCTTCAAGTCCTTCATCCCGCCGATCTCAGTGGCTCCCGAGACGATCCCCGGGATCAACATCCCGAACTCGCTGTTCACGACCATCATCGTTGACCTCGTGATCCTGCTGATGGCCTGGGCTGCCCGCAAGGGGATGGACCTGCAGGCGTCGGGCAAGGCCCCCGGCAACTGGTTCGCCAACGCGTGGGAGTCGTTCATCGACTATCTGCATCGCAACTACATGGTCCCGACCCTCGGCGCCCGGGCCAAGACGGTCGTCCCGATCGCCATCACCGCCTTCACCTTCATCCTGGTTTCGGGCATGATGGAAGTGATCCCCGGCATCGAGTCCGTCGGTGTGCTCGAAGCCCCGCACAAGGGCACCGGTTACTGCTACATCAAGTCGGGTGGCGCTGCCATCATTACCGGCATCCCGGCCGTCAGCGCCGAGGCGTGCAAGGCCAAGGGCGCGCTCGCCACCGGGCCGAGCGAGGCTGAGGCCGGCCTGGCTTCGGATGTCAGCGCGGCCGAGGCCGGCAAGGGCGCGGTGGTGGTGCCGTTTATGCGCCGCCCAACGTCCGACTTGAGCACGACCCTGGCGATGGCCCTGGTCGCCTTCATCTTCATCGAGATTCAGGGTTTCCGGGCCAATGGCACCCATTACCTGAACGCCTTCTTCCGTTTTGGCGAGCTCAAAAAAGTCAAGAAGGGGATGATGGTCGGCCTGATCAGCGTGATTCAATTCGCGGTGGGCTTCCTGGAGTTGCTGTCCGAGTTCATCCGCATTATTTCGTTCTCGTTCCGGTTGTTTGGAAACATGTTCGCCGGCACGGTCCTCGTGCTGGTCATGGCCTTCCTGCTCCCGGTCGTCGTTCCGGTCGCCTTCCTCGCGCTTGAGTTCGCGGTGGCGGTGATCCAGGCCTTTGTGTTCATGATGCTGATTGTTGTCTTCACTTCGCTGGCGGTTTCCAGCCATGGCGGCGACGAAGAGCATGCGGACGCGCAGGGCCACTAATCGTTATCAACCAGTAGTATCAAACACTGAGGAGAATCACAAATGAATCCAGAAGCAGCCAAGGAACTTGGGAAGTTGATCGGCGCGGGCATCGCCGGCGGCGCGGGCATGATTGGGCCTGGCATCGGCATCGGCCTGGCCGGTCTCGGCGCCCTGATCTCGATCGGCCGAAACCCGGAGGTCACCTCCACTCTGCAGACCTACATGATTCTGGTCATCGCGTTTGCGGAATCGCTGGCCATTTTCGCGCTCGTTATCGCGTTCCTTCTGTTGTTCGCGATCTAAAGGCAAAACATGAACGTTCTCGCATTTATTCCCCCGCTCGCGGAAGGCGGCGGAGACGTATTTGGGAACCTGGGCATCAATGGCGTGATGCTGGCCGCCCAAATCGTCAACCTGTTGTTCCTGATCCTGTTCCTGAAGCCGTTGTTGATCGATCCGTTGCTGAAGAATCTTGATGCGCGCCGGAAGCGGATCGAGGACAGCCTCGAGAACGCGCGCAAGGCCGACGAGCGCCTGGCCAATGTCGAGAAAGACTATCAGGCCAAACTTGAGCAAGCCACGGTCGAGGCCCAGAAGGCCCGCACTGAGGCGCTCCGGGGCGCCCAGGTTGACGCGGACCGGGTTCGCGTCGACGCGCAGGCAGAGGCCGAGAAGATCAAGGCTCAGGGCCGGGTCGACGCCTCCGCCGAGCGCAATCAGATGCTCGCCGGCGTGCGCTCGCAGGTGGCCGCCCTGGCCATCGCCGCCGCCAACAAGGTTGTGGGCGAGAGCCTGGACGCCAAGCGCCAGACCGCCCTGATCAACGACTTCTTCGCCAAGGTTCCGGCCGGGCTTGTGGCCGGCGCCGCCGGGTCGGGGACGAGTGCCTCGATCACGAGCGCGCTGCCCCTGACCGATGCCGAACAGGCCGCCGTCAAGGCTGACCTGACCGCCCAGTTCGCGGGCCTGACCGAAGTCTCGTTTGATGTCGATCCCGGCATCCTGGGCGGCCTGGTCGTCCGGCTTGGAGACAAAGTGATTGATGGCTCAGTCCAGGGCAAGATGAGCGCGCTGCGCCAGCAGCTCAGCTCGTAGCGTCACACGGTCCCACACTGCAATCGCCCCCGCCGGGTTCGCCCGGCGGGGGCTTTTTTGCGCCAACTTCCTTACCCTTCCTTCTCCCTTCTTCTGTTAGTTACCGCCACAGCCCGCACCGTATGCGGCGCATTTCTTCAGAAGAAAGGGAGAAGCAACTGTGATGATTGTCAAGGAGTATTGCGTGTCAGCAATCAAGTCGGCTGTCGCACTGTTTTGTCAAGAGACGCGGCAAACCCTCCCTCATCCTAGGCCGCCAGCCTGGTCTGTCAAGGGCACGCGTGCTCGGCTGACGCCTCGCGCGC
>JBKJQK010000467.1:0-5242 GCA_046594095.1 Anaerolineae bacterium
CCGGCCGAGCAATCGCTCCAGGTGATCACGATTCTGGACGCCGTGTATCGCAGCCAGCGCAAAGGCGGCGAGATCCGCCTGGACTGAACCCGATGGCCGTCATCGCGAGCGCGGGGCGGCTGACCGGTAGCCCTGCCACGCTCGCGCAGTTCGCCAGCCAGCGTTTGCGCGAGCGCGTCGACGCGGTCTGGCTGACGGCGATGGATGAACCCGCCGGGCTGGCTGAGGCCCTCGGGCCACAGATTGGCCTCGCGCTGGGGACAGACACGCCTGACTTTGGCCCCAACGCAGCGTCTATCTCCTCAGGCGCGCGCAAGACAACCCAAATGCAGGCTGCGCCTGTTCCCGAATCGCTCATCGCCGGCAACGCGCGCGTCCTGGGGGATTGGGCGCGCGGTCAGATCGCCCTGCCCGATGCCAGGCTGGAGATCGATCTGGATGCATCGGCGGCGCTCCTTGAGGGTCTGGGCGGGCGCGCGGCGGAGCGGGTCGCATCCGCGCTGGCGGGCGCGTTGCTCTCCCTGCCGGGCACACCCATCCTGCCGCTGAGCTTGATCGCCGGCGCGTTCACGGCGGATAACAGCGTCGACGCCGATGCCTGGGTGGCCGGCCTCGCAGAGGCGCCAACGACACAAACGCGGATCGCCGACGCGATCGCCCGACTGCTCCGGGCGCGGTCGGGATACCCCGCCTTCGCCTCAGGCGGCCGACATGACCTGCCAGACGCCGGCCGCGGCGTCTTTGCCATCATTCGCGACGCGCCCAACGCCGGCAGCGCGCTTATCGGCGTTCAGCAGAAGCGCGTGGTTTGTCTCGTAAATATGTCTGGCGAAGAGCAACTGGCCAGCCTCGATTGGCGCGTCCTGCTGGGCACCCGCAACGCCATTCGCGACCTGGTCACCGGCATCCGCTTCAACGTCCACGGGCCCTCGCTCGGCCTTGCGCCGTATCAAGTGGTGTGGGCGACGATCTGACATTTTTCATTGTTCATTGTTCATTGTCCATTGCCTATCGTGGCCCCATCCGAATTCCGCCATCCAGACGAATGACTTCGCCATTGAGATAGCCGTTCTCGAACATGTGTTTGACGAGCGCGGCATACTCGGCGGGATCGCCGAGGCGTTGCGGGAAGGGGACTTGCTGGGCGAGCGAGAGCTGGGCGGACGCGGGCAGTCCGGCCAGCATTGGCGTGCCGAACACGCCGGGCGCAATCGCCAGGACTCGAATGCCGTAGCGGGCATACTCGCGGGCCAGCGGCAGGGTCATCGCCGCCACTCCGCCCTTTGAGGCCGAATAGGCCGCCTGGCCGATCTGGCCATCAAACGCGGCGACCGAGGCCGTGCTCACGATGACGCCGCGCTCGCCGTTTTCGCACGGGGCTGTGTCCGCCATGGCCGCCGCCGCCAAACGGATCATGTTGAAGGTGCCGATCAGATTGACCGCGATGACGCGCGAATATGAGGCCAGACTGTGGGGCATTCCCTTGCGCAAGGCCAGCTCGGCGATGGCGACGCCCGCGCAGCTCACCAGGCCGCGCAGCGGGCCCGGCATACCTCGGGCCGCGTCAACCGCTGCTTGAGCGCTGGCCTCATCGGTGACGTCAGTCCTGATAAAACGCGAGCGATCGCCCAGCGCGGCGGCCGCCGCCTCGCCCGCGACGAGATTGTTGTCGGCCAGCACGGCAAAACCGCCGGCCTCGACGACCATCCGGGCGGTCGCCGCGCCAAGGCCGGATCCGCCGCCGGTGATGATAAAGACATTGTTCTCGATATTCATATTCGCTCAATGATGGTCGCGTTCGCCATCCCGCCATACTCGCACATGGTCTGGAGGCCATAGCGCCCGCCGCTCCGTTCAAGCTCGTGCAGGAGCGTCGTCATGAGGCGCGCGCCCGAGCAGCCCAGCGGATGACCGAGGGCAATCGCGCCGCCGTTAACGTTCACCCGGGCCAGGTCAGCCTGGGTCTCGCGTTGCCAGGCCAGGACCACGCTGGCAAAGGCCTCGTTGATTTCGATCCGATCGATTTGGCCTAATGCGAGGCCGGCCTTCTTCAAGGCTCGGGCCGTGGCCGGAATGGGCGCGGTCAGCATCAGAATTGGGTCATCCCCGCAGACCGCAAATGAGACGAAGCGCGCCCTCGGGCGCAGACCCAACTCCACGGCCAGCCCGCGCTCCATCACCAGAATGGCGGCTGCGCCATCGCTGATCTGCGAAGCATTCCCGGCAGTCACCAGGCCGTCATCCTTGAAGGGCGTCTTAAGACCGGCAAGCTTCTCTAGACTGGTGTCCCGGCGAACGCCTTCATCGGCGGTCATCAGCTCGCCATTGGGGCCGATGACCACGGGCACAATCTCGCGGGCAAAACGGCCCTCGTCGGTGGCGCGCGCAGCCCGGCGGTGACTCTCCAGGCTGAACGCATCCACGTCGGCTCGGGTGAGCGCCCACTTGCGGGCGACCATCTCAGCGCTCAGACCCTGCGGGACCAGGCCGCCGTGATAGCGCTCGGATAGGCGCGGGCTGTTCGGACTGCCAGGGCCTTGCGCGCTCGACCCCATCGGCACCCGGCTCATGCTCTCAACGCCGCAGGCGATGGCCACGTCGTAGGCCCCGCTCATCACGCCCTGTGCGGCAAAGTGGACGGCCTGCTGGCTGCTGCCGCACTGCCGGTCGACGGTCGTCCCCGGCACGCTCTCGGGGAAGCCGGCAGCCAGCGCCGCATTCCGGCCAATGTTCATGCTCTGCTCGCCGATCTGGCCATAGCACCCGGCAATGACGTCGTCAATCAAGCCGGGATCAAGCCCGGCACGCCGGATGAGCTCGGCCAGGGTGAGGGCCAACAGATCCACGGGATGCCAGCCGGCGAGTTTCCCGTTTCGCTTGCCAATGGGGGTACGGACGGCTTCAACAATGACGGCTTCTCGCATACCGGCAATTATCGGCCTGGCCGCCGCAAGCGCCGGGCCTTACTTTATCGTCAGCCACATCACGCTGACCGGACCCCAGTCGCCCGCTGTGTCACGCGCGCGAAAATACAGGGTATGCCGTCCGCGGGCCAAACCCTTGGTGTCAATCCGCAATCGGACACTCTCGCGGGAAGAATTGAACGCGCCATCGGCCGCCTGCATGGCAAGAGGCTTGCCAGACGCTCCCGCGGGCGCTCCAATCGCCCCAGCGGGGAGCGCGGCCTGCGCCCAGGGCGGACTGTCCACAAACACCTCAGCCTGGGTGATCACCTGGACGCCGGGACGGCCGTAGCTTGCGGGGGCGTTGCCGTACAAACCATCATCGGCCACGGCGGTCACCGTAAAGCTTGCCCCGGAAATAACTGTCGGAGTTAACTCACCCGTAATCGTCACTCTCGGCCCGGATGACAACGCATATGGCTGGCGGGCGAGCTTCGCCGCGTAAATGAGCGCGTCGCGGTTTTGCGGCCAGAATATGGTGTCGACGCAGGCGTAGGCCGGGCTGAACCCGCCGCAGGTGCCGTTCATCGGCCCGATTTCGATGGTAAATGACGGAATCCCAAGCTGGCCATACGACCAGTCGTCAGTTGAGCCGCTCGAGGCATACAGAATCTCCGCGCTTTGCCCCACTCTGTACCCGTTGAAGGCGGCCATCCGAAAAGCAAACGCGCGCAAACCAGCGTCGTTGGGCGCCCGGCGCGCGACCGGGCACGCCCGGTGGTTGCACTCGGTGAAAGACCACGGCAGCATGATGTAGTTGGCGTAGCTGTGAAGGGTGATCATCGCTCCCGTCGTCGTCATGGGCGCCGCATCGATCAGATTTGGCCCGCGCTGATCGGCGAAGAGCCCGACCATGAGCCTCTCGAGCGCCTGCTCCTCGGGCTCTGAGGCCGGCCCCGTACCCAGATAGAATTGAGAGCAAGGATTTAGCGACACGCCTATTCCGCCCCACATGAAATTCGCGTTTCGGTTGAGGTCCACCCCGGCCTGATTTCCGGCGGTCGGCGTGGCGGCGCAATTTCCTTTCAAGTTATTGGCGTTTTTGCGCTGCATCAGCGGGTTGTCGCCGCCGCGCTCCACGATTTCGCGACCATCCGGGTTGGCCACCGGGATCACCCAAAGCTCAGTCGAGTCCAGCAGATTGGTGATTTCAGGATCGACACCGTCGCCGTCAAGCAGCGCGTCGATCCAGCGCCAGGCAATTTCGCTGGTGGCCAGCTCCCGGGCATGAATGGCGGCAATCAGCAGAAACCGCGGTTTTGCGGATGCCGGGTTCAGGACGCAGTCCCCAGGCCGGCGGCGGGTAATGCACAACGCTCTCAGATTCGAGCCCAGCGTGCCGGTCTGGGCGCGCGTCCACGAGACGCCATACGCGACGGCCATTGCGAGTTTCGGATGGTCGGCCACGGCGGCGTCGATGTGGCGCTCGTGTTCCGCCAGGCTGCGATAACCGGCGTAGTAGCTGAAGGGCAGCCCAGCCCCGCGCAACCGGCCGGCCGAGAGATCCTGCGCGATCGTGTATCGAAAACCAGCCGCCCGCAGACGCGCGCCGGTGGAGTCGTCGCCCATGATCCGGAGCGCATCCGCCTCCCGGTGTTCGAGTACGTCAAAGCCAAGCCGGATCAGCCGGGACGCGTCACCGGAGGAACGAACGCGGACGTTGAAGATATACAGTCCGCCTGGGGCGTCGGCCGAGGACGCCGGCGAAGGCGCCTCGCTGGCCTGAGCGGGAGCGGCCGGCCAGCGCGGGGCGCACAGGCCAACAACGAGGGCCATGCCAAAGAGAAGGCCCAACAACCTCAGGGCAAAGGTGCGCGAACGAAATGCCATGATGTTGGTTATACCCGAACCAGGTTCCGCGCCCGCTCCGAGCGATATACTCTCTTGAGCCGTATGGAGCATTTCTCACCTTCTCAGTTACGGATCGCCCGCCCGGTCAGAGCCATCCGTCCGAGCGCGCCCGCAATTCGCAACTTTATTGTTGCGCTCGGGCTGCTGACATTGGCGTCATGCGCCAACCCCCCGGCTGCGCCTTCTTCCACTCCCGTGCCGCCCACATCAACCGCGCCTCCGCCCAAACCCGCCGCGACAGCGACACCCGCCGCCAGGGACATTTTCGCGACCAACAAGCGCCTCGGCCGCGGGATGAATCTCGGGAATGCCCTCGAGGCGCCAACCGAAGGCGCATTTGGGGTCACCATCCAGGACGTCTATTTCGGCATCATCAAAGCCGCCGGTTTTGACTCGGTTCGGATTCCGATCAAGTGGTCGGCCCACGC
>JBKJQK010000074.1:0-5468 GCA_046594095.1 Anaerolineae bacterium
TGGCCAACACCCAGCCCACGAAATGGCGGCCGAACATACAGGCGCAGAAGATCGATGTCGCCGGCGCCATTGGCCTGCAGGGTCACGGCGCCAGCGATGTTCTCATCGACGAGCGCGATGAGGGCTGCGCCCCGTGGGGCCTGAATCACCGAGGGTAGCTGCACGAGCTCCCCGTCAATATCGTCGAATCAGGCGCACCCGCCGGAGCGCTCCGCCAAATCACGAAGCGAGTCGCGATACTCGATCCAGAGTTGGCGGACCACGGCCACCCGCGCAGTTGTGAGCGCCTCAACCACGCGGAGCGTCATGCGTCGCCCATCCCGCCCGAGTCGGTCAGCTCATGGGCAAGCTTTTCGAATCCGATCGACGACAAGAAGGCCAGCGGCTGTTCCTGCTGGGGAAGATGCCCCACGTTCTTGATCATCGCCAGCCGAATCGATGGGTTGACCTCGATCTGGGTCTCGGCGTGCTCGATCGAGAAAATCGTATCGCGCTCACCCCAGGCTACCGTGGTCGGCACTTTTGACGACGCAATCTGGTCCCGCAAGTCGCGCCGGTTGACGAGAAACCAAAGGGGCAACTGCTGCCACACGGACTGATACGCATAGAACTGGCTGTCGTCCCAAACCCGGTCGCGGACCCGGTCCATCAGAAAGTGCTTGTCCGCCTCGGGCAGGCTGTCGAAGTCGGCGTAATACGGGCGCAACCCGGCGTAGGCAGCGTCGGGGTTTCGCCGGAAATTGACTGACTTGTCCTCGACCTTGCGCTGGAAGAAGGGCAAGGCCCGCCGGACAAAATTCCAGTTCAGCGGCTGCTGGCGCAGGATGAGCGCCCCGCACACCAGCACAAGGCGCTGGACCCGCTCGGGCTGGAGCAGGCTGATCGCCTGGGCGATCATCGCTCCCATCGAGTTGCCGATCAGGGTCGCCCGGGCGATGCCCAGCTCATCCATGACGGCCAGGACTGTTTCCCGGAAGAAGGGCAGAGAGTAGTTGCGGCCGGGCTTGTAGCTTCGCCCAAACCCGGGCAGGTCAAGGGCCACGACCCGAAAATTCTGCGCCAGGGGCGCGATGACGTGCCGCCAGGTGTCGGCGTCATCGTTCAGGCCATGGATCAGAATCGCGGCTGGCTTGTCCCGCGCCGCGGAGGCATCGACCAGCGACGAGTCATACGCATGGATGCGCAGCAGCGAATCCTCCACCGCGACGACGATATCGCGGGCGTATGGCGCGAGCCCGGGATAGAACGCAAAGACGCTCATTCGGTCGCCCGGTAAGGCGCAAAGACATCCAAAAGCCGGCCAGGGATCCGGCCGGTCAGCGTGAGGGTCTTCTCTCCGGCGACTTCAAGGTCGATCACGCCAGAACGGCGGAATAGCGACATGACATCACCCGCCTTGTAAGGCAGGGTCACCCGGATCGGGATCATCCGCTCGAACAGGACCGCCTCAATCTCACCCAGGAGGGCCTCCAGGTTCCCGCGCTTGAGAGCCGAGCTGGCGATGCCATCGCTCAACACGCCCGGCAAATGCAGGGCCGCGACCGCCGCGGCCGGATCGTCGGCCCCGCCTGGCAGCCGGTCGGCCTTGTTGAGGGCGATGATCATCTGTTTGTCGCCCGCTCCCAGCTCCTTGAGCGTTTCCATCACCGTTTCGGCCTGCTCGAGGGCGTTGGGATGCGTGGCGTCGACGACATGCAGGAGCGCGTCGGCCTCGGTAATCTCCTCGAGCGTCGCCCGGAACGCGGCCACGAGCTGAGTCGGCAGCTTCTGGATGAAGCCGACCGTGTCGGTGAACAGGGCCGTGTTCCCCCGCGGAAGGCGCACCTTGCGGGTGGTCGGGTCCAGCGTGGCGAACAAGCGGTCCTCGGCCAGGACATCGGATTTGGCAATGGCATTCAGCAAGGTGCTCTTTCCGGCGTTTGTATAGCCGACGATCGCCACCACCGGGGTCTCGCTGCGCTTGCGCGCCTTGCGATGGGTGGCGCGCTGGGCGCGCACCTTTTCCAGATCCTCTTTCAGCCCCGAGATGACCTCGCGGATCCGGCGCCGGTCGATTTCGAGCTGTTTTTCGCCGGGGCCGCGCAAGCCAACCCCGCCGTTCCCGCTGCGCCCGGAGCCGCCGCCGGCCTGTCGGGCGAGATGCGTCCACTGGCGGGTCAGGCGCGGCAGGCGATATTCGTACTGGGCGAGCTCGACCTGCAATGCGCCTTCGGCGGTGCGGGCGTGTTGGGCAAAGATGTCCAGAATCAGGCCGGTCCGATCAACGACGTTGATCGCGACCCCAAGCTGCTCCTCAAGCTCGCGCTGGTGGCGCGGCGACAACTCGTCATCAAACACCACGACCTCGAAGCCAAGCGTCTCCTTCCAGGTGAGGAGTTCCTGAACCTTCCCCGAGCCGATATAGGTGGCGACATTGGGCGCGTCGAGAGCCTGGGTCATCTGTCCCACGACTTCCAGACCGGCCGTGTCGCACAGCAGAGCCAGCTCCTGGAGTGACGCCTCCAGAGTGAGGTGCTGGCCCGCAGCGCGGTGCTGGGTGCTCTTGATATCGACCCCGACCAGAAAGGCCTTCTGGCGCGCGGGTTTGGTCTGTAGCGAGCGGTTGATTTTCGGCATGTGAAGACTCCTGAATTCAGCGAAGGCGCGTGGCGGCCAATTCGAAACTCCCCTGTCGGACCTTCATGGTCTTGACGCCATACCGGCTCAGTTCCAAGTTCATCAGAGTCTGAGCGGCCGCCGCGGACGGGACGGATTGCACGACGCCGGCCGGGATGGCCACCCACCCGAAGCTCGAAGCGTTGTTATCGAGGAGATTGAGGGCGGCGCCTTTGAGACCGGCGGTGAGTTTGCCCGAGTCATTGGTCAGCCCGTAGATGATGGCGACTTGTTTTCCGCCGAGGTCGGCGAAGTCACCCGTGACGACCATGTCGCCGTTGTTGGCGAAACGCACCCCGACCTCGGAGAATCCTTTGACACCCGACGTACGTAGGGCGTCTTCGGCCAAAGCGGTCGCGGCCCCATCGGTGAGCGCGACGGAGACGGCTCCGCCCACCGGAGTGTTGTCAACCGCTCGTTTCGCGGCACCGGCCCCGATCCGATCCGGCACGGGGCGCGGGCCGAGTGGCAGGCTTCCCGACCCGAACGCAATGCCGGCGCTAAATGCGCATACCAGCAAGACGACGAGGAGCGCCCCGGCAATGAAACCGATGCGCAGGGCCGTTGCGGCGGTGGTATTGATGATCGGCGGCGCGTCCGGCCCGGCTTCAGCCGCGACCGCATGGAGCCGGAATGCCTCGGGTGTCGCGATGGCAGCGGCCCGCAGTGCCTGCCACTCGACGGCCGCGCCCGGGCGCCGTAACGCAGCCGTGTCAATCAACTCTTCGATCCGGCCGGTTCGCGCGCAGTAGTCGACCAACTCGAACGCCTTCTTGGGGCGCGCATCACCCTCAAGGGTTTCGTAGTCGATACCCAGATCGGCGGACAGCAACTCAAGGCCCGCGGTGTCGAAGGTCGCGACAAGGGCGTCGCGCAGACGGGTGTTCCAACTCAGCATAGGTCGCGCTCTCAGCGCCCCTCGATCCAGGTCTCGATCGTGCGCCCGATGCGTTCGAGACTTTCGGGGCTGATCTTGTCCAGGGTATCCGTCGTGCGATGCCAGTGCGGATAGTCAAAGTCGATGATGTCCACGCTCCGGATTCCGCGCTCGACAAAGGGCGTATGATCGTCAAGCATACTCCACTTGGGCGTTGCCCGGAACTGAGCGGAATAGCCCAGACCGGCAGCCACGCCCCAGATCTCCGCCGACAGGCGCTGATCGGAGTTGCGGTCAAAATACAGCTCCTGCTCAGCGTCCCCGATCATGTCGAGGATCACCACCGAGGTTGGGGTGACCGGTGAAAAGGCCGAGAGCTCGGCGGCGAAACGCCGGGAACCCACAATCCACTCCCAGCCATCCAGATCGCCATTGTCCTCCGCATCAAAGAACACGAGCATGACCCGTTTGCCCGTAGCTTTGACATCCAGCGCGCGGGCCAGCTCGAGAAGGACGGCCGCCCCGCTCGCGCCATCGTTTGCGCCGGGAACGGGCTGTTCCGGGTGCTGCAAGTCCTGGTCGGCCCGCCGGCGCGTGTCGTAGTGGGCGCCAATGAGGATGAGGTCGCCGCCGTCGCCCTTCAGGCCGATCAAGTTTCTGACCGGCGTGTTGCGATAGGTGAATTCCTGGGTTCGGGTCTGCCAGCCGGTGCGGGCGAGCTCGGCGAGAAACGAGTCGCCCAGGCCGCGCAAGGCGGCGCTTCCGGTTGGCCGCGGACCTACGGCCATTTGGGCCGCCACATGGGCAAAGGCGAGACCCCCCTGAAACGTCGCCGGCGGCGCTGGTGTGATGGTTGGCGCGGGCCGCGGGGCCACCGTGGCTGTCGGTACGGCTGCGCATCCGGAGGCCAGGACGACGGCCAGAATACCCGCCAGGACCCGCGGGCCGGGACCCCGCCGCGTAGGCTTCCCTTGATCGTCATTCCCGCGGAACCCCCACGGAACGTCATTCCCGCGAAACCCCAACGAAACGTCATTCCCGCGAAAGCGGGAATCCACAATTAGCCCAGTGACTGTCGCGCGGGTTGGGCGCGAGATTTGACCTGCGTTACGTATGGATTCCCGCTTTCGCGGGAATGACGACTCCACGGCGAGTGGCTCCGCAATGGCGCCCAACGTTTTGCGGGCGTGCTGATGCGCCGCCAGGTTCTCGCCGCTTCGGATCGGGGGACTCATAGCGGCAAGGCCTGTCGCCAGGCCTCAAAATCCACGCGGGCGCGTTCGGAGTTTGCGATTGCGCGCTGGCGTTTGTCGCGGGGTGTGTTTTCCAAAGGCGGGAAGATCCCAAAATTGGCCTTCATCGGCTGGAAAAGCTTTGGCTCGCAATGGGTGATGTAGTGAACGAGCGCGCCCAGCATCGTCGTCGGCGGCGGCGCGACCGGGCTCCGGCCCTGAATCAAGCGCACAGCATTGATGCCCGCCAGAAGCCCGGTCGCGGCGTTCCCTGCATAACCCTCCACGCCAACGATCTGGCCGGCAAAGAACAGCGGGACTGGGTGCGGGCGCGCGCTATCGACCCGGGGCAGATACTGGAGCGTCTCAGCCAGAAGCACCGGCGACTTGATAAAGGTATTGCGATGCATCTGCCCATAACGGACGAAGTCCGCATGTTCAAGACCGGGGATCATCCGCAGGACCCGATCCTGTTCGGGGAACTTGAGGTTGGTTTGAAACCCGACCAGGTTGTAGAGCGTGCCGGCGATATTGTCCTGGCGGAGCTGGACCACCGCGTGCGGGCGCTTGCCGGTCCTCGGATCGCGCAACCCGACTGGCCGCATCGGCCCCCAAGCGAGCGCTTCAAGGCCGCGCCGGCCGAGGACTTCGACCGGGAGGCAGCCCTCAAAGAAGCGGTTGTCGCCGACCTCAAAATCGCGCAG
>JBKJQK010000077.1:0-2764 GCA_046594095.1 Anaerolineae bacterium
GCCCTGCGCGAGTGCGAGGAGTGGGAGCGCGCGGTCCTGCTCCCGCTGGCCCAACAGCGGATCGACCTCGACCTCGACGACGGGGTGAAGGTCAACTATCTCAAGCTTGGGGAGGCCCTGGCGCCCATCCCGGGCCTGGCCGCGGCGGAGGAGGCATGAACGCGCGGGTTGTCGAGAGCCTGAAGCGGGCCCTCGACCGGCACCGCCTGGTGTTCTGGTACGACCCCGCCGGCGAGTGGGCGGCCGAGTTCGAGGGCTTTGACGACCCGGCCGTCACCCGGCTGCGGGTGGCCGGGACCGAGTTCGGGGCCAAAGTTCAGATCCATCGCGGCGGCCGCGACGCGCGCTATCTGCTCTACCTCCCCAGCCCGCGCCCGCCCGACCCCGATAACTGGCTGCTCGACCTGCTCATGCAGGGTTTCGAGTTCAAGGCCGACAAGGTCTCGCTCGTCCTTCAGGAGCTGGGCCTGCCCTACACCTTCCGGCCGCTCATCGAGGCCCATCAGGCATTTTTCAACAGCGCGCCGCGGGTCGAGGCGCTGCGCGCGCTGCTCGGGTCCAACGACGAGAAGCAAGATATAGAACTCAAGATGATCGCGGTCCTGGCCGGGGGCGAGCCCGAGATCGACGATCTGCTGCGCCATTTCCTGGACGCCCGGGGAGAGGGCCCGCTCTTTGATCCGGTCGAGGGCAAGCTCGGACCGGCCGCGCTGGCCGGGGCGTTCTGGGACGCGGTCGGTCGGGCCTTCGGCTACGCCAGCCCGGCCCCGACGATCCGCGATTTCGCCACGACCCTGTTCCGCAGCGCCGACCCGCTCGATGTCGGGGCAGCTCTCAGCCCGCACGCCAAGGTCTTCATCCAGCAGTGGCAGGACAGCGCCAAACACCGCGCGGCGTTCAGGGCCTGGTCGGAGGAGCTCGAGGCCCAGCTCCGGGTCCGCGACCGCCTCGACCCGCTCAGCGATCCGGCCAAACTCGGGACCTCCGACACGTTTGCCGCTTTCGAGCAGTGGGTGATCGCCTGGTTGCGCAATGCCTTCGTCGCCGGCGCGCCCATTGCGCGGCTCCGTGACGTTTTGGCAAACCGCCGGCGCTCGTTCTGGCGCGACGAGCACGCGGACGGCTATGCGGCCATCGCCCAGGCCATCAGCCTGCGCGAGGCGCTCGAGGCGGTCGAGTTGAGCGTCCCCAGTTTCGAGGCCGGGATCGGCCGGTATGCCGAGCGCTGGCACCCCATCGACACCGCCTACCGCAAGTTCTGCCATCACCAGCGCCGCTACAACCAGCCGGCGGTCCTGCAGCCCATCGCGGACTGGGTCGAGGGTCACTACGTCAACAACTTCCTGCTCCCCCTGGCCGATCGCTGGGGCGATCAGGTCCGGGCCCTGCCGACCTGGCGCTCGGCCCGCTATCCGGCCCAGACCGAGTTCTTCACCCGCTATGTGCGGCCCTTCCTGGCCAAAAGCCAGAAGGTCATCGTCATCGTCTCGGACGCGCTGCGATACGAGGCGGCGGCCGAGCTGGCCGGCCTGCTGCGGGGCGAAAACCGTTGGACGGCCGAACTGGACATCGCGCTCGGGGTCCTGCCGTCCTACACCCAGCTCGGGATGGCCGCCCTGCTCCCCGGCGATGCCCGCGCCATCGACCTCGCAGGTGGCACAGTCTTGCTGGACGCAAAGCCCAGCGCCGGCACGTCCGCCCGGAACGCGATCCTGGGCGGCATCCCGGGCGCCCGCGGGGTGGCGATCCAGGCCGAGGACTTCATGCAGATGGCGACCAAGAAAGAGGCCCGCGATCTGATCAAAGACAACGACGTCGTCTATATCTTTCACAACGTCATCGACAAGGTCGGCGACGTTGCCTTCACCGAAGCGAAGACGGCCGAAGCGGTCGAGGACGCCCTCGACGAGCTGCTCAAGATCCTCATGAAGGCCCATAGCGCCAACGCTTACAACATGATCGTGACCGCCGATCACGGCTTCCTGTTCCAGCAGTCCGACACCGCCCGAGGCGATGACCAGGCGCTGCCCGCGGCCGGCGAATGGCTGTTCAAGAACCGCCGTTTTGCGCTCGGGCGCGGGATCGCCCCGAACCCGGCCGTGAAAGTCTTCAGTGCCGCCCAACTCGGGCTGGAGGGCGACTGGCAGGCGGCCTTCCCGCTCGGGCTGGGGCGCTTTCCGTTGCAGGGCTCGGGCAAGCGCTACGTCCACGGCGGGCCGAGCCTGCAGGAGATCGTCCTGCCGGTCCTGCGGATTCACAAGACCCGCGCCGACGACACCGGCCAGGTCGAAGTCGAGCTGCTCCGCCCGCCCAACCGGATCACGACTGGGCGGGTGAGCCTGGCCCTGTATCAGGAGCAGCCGGTCACGGACAAGATGCTCGGCCGAAAGCTCCGGATCGGGGTGTATGCCCCGAATGGCACGGCCCTGTCGGAGGTCCGCGAACTGACTTTTGATTCGGCCGACCCCGAGCCCCGCCAGCGCGAGAAGGCGCTCACCCTGACCCTGTCGCACGCCTCCGACGACTACAACGACCAGGACGTCGAGATTCGCCTGGAGCAGGCACTGCCCGGCACCGCCCAGTTCGTGACCTACAAGACCCATCGCGTCGCCCTCAAGAAACGCTTTGACACCGATTTCGATGACTAACTCAGAATCCATCCTCCCCGCCGAAACCAGCGACGAGGCCGCCGTCGCCGCGCTGCTGGCTGCATCCGGCTCGCTCAGCCCGATCGACCGCAAGATCGTCGACGCCTTTCCCGGCC
>JBKJQK010000548.1:0-6783 GCA_046594095.1 Anaerolineae bacterium
CCGGAGAATGCCCCGCCCGACATGGCCGTCGGCGTCGGCGTTGACATGGTCAATATGTCGCCGACGAACCGTCTCGGCGAACGCCCGACCGGCCTCACCGACGTCGACCACCGGGTACTGGTCTATACCGACCTCGTCTCCCTGAGCCCCAACCGCGACCAGCGCCCGCCCAGCCGCACCATGGAAATCCACCTGACCGGAAATATGGAACGGTTCATGTGGGGCTTTGACGGGCGCAAATTTTCGGAGTTGGTCGAGCCGATACGCTTTGAGCGCGACGAGCGGGTGCGGGTCACCCTGGTCAATGACACGATGATGGCGCACCCGAT
The DNA here is from genome assembly GCA_046594095.1 of Anaerolineae bacterium. GTDB lineage: Bacteria > Chloroflexota > Anaerolineae > J036 > Brachytrichaceae > Brachythrix. The sequence continues at coordinate 330 of JBKJQK010000548.1, forward strand.
CCACCTGCACGGCCATTTCTTTGAGCTGGTTACCGGCCACGGCGCTTTTGGTCCGCGCAAGCACACGGTCAATGTGCCACCCGGCGGCAAGGTCAGCTTCGACGTCACCGCCGACGCCGCCGGCGACTGGGCGTTCCACTGTCATAATCTTTATCACATGGCCGCCGGAATGATGCGGGTCGTGACGATCCGCCCGAGTGCGGGAGAAGCCGCATGACGCGCCTGGATATCCGCCTCCTGCTGGCCGCAACGGCAGCGCTCGTGATCGCTGCGCCGGCCGGCGCGCAGATGAAAATGAACATGCCGGGGATGACCATGCCCATGCCGGTCAAGAAGCCGGTTGCGAAAAAGGTGGTTACGAAGAAACCGGGAGCGACGAAGGCTGGGGCGAAAAGGGCCGTGGCGAAGGCGCCCGCGAAACGCCAATCGACTCCCGTAAAGACCGATCCCATGGCCGGCATGGATATGCCCGCGGGTGGTGACGCGAACGCCATGCCGGGAATGGACATGCCGGCCGGCCAAGACATGTCGCAAATGGCGGCGCCGTCGGGCACCGACCTTCCCGCCGGCAACGCCCCACCGCCCGCGATCCCGGCCGACCACGCCGCGGACGCGATCTACGGCGCCCCGGCGATGGCGATGGGTCGCCACCACCTGAAGCAAGGCCACGGCGGGCAGAAGCTTGCTCAGATCATGTTCAACCTCGCCGAGGCGCAGTTCCGCAACGGCCGCGACGGTTTCGAATGGGACGGCGAGGGCTGGTATGGCGGCGACATCGACCGTCTGTGGGTCAAGAGCCAGGGCGACGGGACATTCGGCCGCTCGATCGACCGGGCCGAAGTCCAGGCGCTCTACAGTCACGCCATCGATCCCTATTTCAATCTCCAGGCCGGTGTTCGCTATGATTTCAAGCCGACCCCGTCGCGAGTTTACGCGACCGTCGGCATCGAAGGACTGGCACCCAATTTCTTCGACCTTCAAGGCGCCCTGTTCCTGTCGAACAAGGGCGAGCTGCTCGCCCGCGCGGAAGGCTATTATGACCAGCGCATCACGCAGCGGCTCATTCTGCAGCCGCGCGCCGAGCTCAATTTCGCCGCCCAGAGCACGCCGGAAACGAAAACCGGTAGCGGTCTGAGCGACGCCGAGATCGGCCTTCGGCTGCGTTATGACATCCGCCGCGAGTTCGCGCCTTATGTTGGCGTCCAGTATCGTCGCGCGTTCGGCGATACGCGGACCTATCTGCGCGAGGCGGGCGAGAAACCGGCAGGATGGAGCCTGCTCACCGGCATCAGGACGTGGTTTTGACCCACGATCGACAAGCATCGGACAACAAGGGAGCAAGTGTCATGGCTAAAGGACAATTTCTCGATCTGCACCGGCATCTGCCGAGCACGATATTCGTGGTGATCATGCTCGTCATCCTCACGGTGATCACCACGGTGGTCGTCTATGCCGGGATCTATAATATCGGTGCCGACGCTCCCCACTCCAAGTTCGTCACCATGGCGTTGCAGCAGGTGCGCGAACGCGCCATCGTCCACCATTCCCGCAACATCGTTCCACCCGCCGACTTCAACACGCCGCAACGGCTCGCGGTCGGGGCGGGCCTTTACAATGAAATGTGCAGCGGCTGCCACCTCGGGCCGGGGCTCGAGAAATCCGAGATGAGCCAGGGGCTCTACCCGCCGGCGCCCGAACTTGCGACCAACTCCCAGCGATCGGCCGCCCAGCAATTCTGGATGATCAAGCATGGCGTCAAGCTCAGCGCCATGCCGGCGTGGGGGAAAACGCATGACGACCAGCTCATCTGGGACATGGTCGCCTTTATCCGCACCCTGCCGAAGCTGTCGCCCGCGCAATATCAGGCGGCCATCGCCTCCGCACCAGGAGGCCATGACGAGATGATGAAGGGCATGCCGGGCATGGCCGGGATGGCTGGCGGAGCGGCGATGCAGCCCAAGGCCGGCGGACACGCCCACGCTGCGGGGGCCAAGGCGCATGCCGACTAGTTGGAGCCAATCGCGATCCTAGGATGACCTCGATCAACGCACAAAGGGGAAGAAGATGGAACAGGGACAGCAACAGCACGCCGGAACCAAGGGCGACAGGCCGATGAACATGGACATGGGCAAGTCGCCCTATCTCATGTTCGCCGCCAACCTCCTCGCCAGTGGCATCGTCATGTATTTCGTCATGTATACGATGATCGACAGTAGCGCGGAACTCTACAACAATCTCAACAATGTCTACATGACGCTTATGATGGTGACGTCAATGGCGCTGTTCATGCTGTGGATGATGTCATCGATGTTCCCCGACCGCCAAACCAATATCGTCCTGAACATTGTCTTCGCCTCGGTCTTCCTGCTGTCGCTGTTCGGGATGCGGACGCAGGCGCTCATCGGCAACGACCAGTTCCTTCGCTCAATGATTCCGCATCACTCCGGCGCGATCCTGATGTGCGAAAAATCGGCGATTACCGACCCTGAGATCAAGCAGCTGTGCCACGGCATCCTCACATCGCAGACAGCCGAGATCGCGCAGATGAAGGCCATGCTTAACCGTTAGGACAAGCCACGAACAGTCACAGCCTTGCACCCCCTCCCGATCGCGTCGGGTGGAAGGGCATCGAACCCCTGGCCTCCGGGGGGCGACAGCACAATTATGGAGTCTGCGGTATGATCGGAGTGACAACGGATGCTTCCGCTTTATCTTATCGCGCCTCCAGTATAGGCTCATGATCTTGTGACACGCCTGCTGAACCTTTGCCTGTTGCTGACAGCCCTGCTCGGCCTGATGGGTCAGGCGACAGCGGTGGCAATGGTCCCGACGCGAGCAACATCGGCGTCGATGCAGGCATCAATGGCTGGCATGGATTGCATGGATATGGCGAATGCGCCTGCTCCCGGAAAACCGCCGTGCAAGAATATGACGCTGCAGTGCGTGGCGGCAATGGACTGCTCGCCAATGGCGTTCACCGGGTCCGCCACGCTCGTGACCGATCCGTTATTTGTTACCCGCGACAGGACTGCGCTGCTGCTGGCGGCTCGCCTTTACGGCCGCTCCTTTGGCCCTGAGCTAGAGCCGCCCACTACCCTGATCTGACGCCCGGATTCCGTCGACCGCGCACCGCACAGGCCGTGGCACCGACGGAAGTGCTCAGATCAAGGATTAAAGCATGTTGTATTCCCACATCGCCGACGCATCGGGGCCGAGGCAGCGTAGCGCGGTACTATCATCGGTCCTGGTCGCCGTTCTGATGGCCGCCGCCATTGCCTCGCCAGCGCGGGCCGACCCGCTGACGTTCGAGGGGGCTCTCGCCCGCGCTGTTGCCAATGCGCCGTCACTCCAGGCCACCGCGCTGGGCTCGGATGCACGCCGCGCCGCACGGCGCGCAGCGGGTGCCCTTCCGGACCCGAAGCTCATGCTGGGCATCGATGGATTTCCAGTCTCGGGCCCGAACGCCTTCAAACCGTGGCGCGATGATTTCTCCGCGGTCAGAGTGGGCGTGTCACAAGACATCCCCAACCCCGCGAAGCGACGCGCGCAGCGGACCCGTGCCGAAGCCGACATCGCCATCGCCGAGGCCGACGCCGCGCGCGAAACCCGCAACGTCGAAGTGCAGACGGCGACCGCCTGGATCACCTTGGCCTACGCGGAAAAACAAGTTGCCGCGCTCGATGAAGCGCGCGCGCGCCTCGATCGTCTGGTGCGCACGACGCCAAGTGCGGTTGCGGCCGGGACAGCGCGTCCGGGACAGACACTGGATGGCCGGCAAGCGCTGGCCTCACTGGATGACAGGCGCGAGGCGTTGCTTGCCGCCGCCGGCCGCGCCCGCGCCGAGCTCACGCGTTGGACGGGCGACGGGGCACCCGTAATAAGGGGATCGCTGCCTATCTTCTCGGTTGATCGCGCGAACCTGTTGGCCGCAATCGACGCCAACCCGATGCTCGCGCCGATTTATGCCCGCGCCGGCCAGGCCGCGGCCGAGGTTCGGCTCGCTGAAGCCGAGCGGCGTCCGGATTTCGGAGCCGAACTGTCCTACCAGCACCGTGATCCTCGCTTTGGCGACATGGTCTCAGCCGGCGTTACGATCAGCCTGCCCTTCTTCAGGCGGAACCGGCAAAATGCGTTGATTGCCGCAAGTCAGGCCGAAGCCGGCAAGGTCCGGGCCGAGCAGGAGGCCGCGCGGCGCGAGCTGACGGCAAAGCTCGAGGCGGAGCTCGCCGATCACGTCATGCACCACGCGCAATGGATACGATCGCGCGAAACGCTTGTGCCGCTGGCGCGCGAGCGGGTCGATCTCGAGACCGCCAGTTACGGCGCCGGCCGCGCCAGCCTGGTCGATGTCGTCGACGCCCATGCCGCGCTGGTCGAGGCGACTCTCGTCACCCTTGACCGCGAGGCGCTGGTCGAAATCGACGGCGCGCGGCTTACTCTGACCTATCGGAGCACGGCACGATGAAACCGGCCAATCTCATCCCCCGCACGCCTCTTGCTCGCGCGGCGATTCTCGGAATCCTGATCAGCGGCGCGCTCGGCTTCGGTCTTGCGCGCGTGACCATGCCGCCCCCTTCGCCTGGCACTGCGGGCGAAGCGGACAAGCGCAAGATTCTCTACTGGTACGATCCGATGATCCCGGGCGAACGCTATCCCGGTCCAGGTCTTTCCTCGATGGGCATGAAGACCATCCCGCGCTATGCCGACGAGGCTGGCGAAGCGTCCGGCGTGCGTATCGACCCCACGGCGATGCAGAACCTTGGCATACGCCTCGCCACCGTCGAACGGGGCGCGCTCGAATCCGACCTGACCGTCACCGGCACGATCGACTTCAACCAGCGCAGCGTTGCTGTGATCCAGGCGCGCGCCAATGGCTTCGTCCTGCGGGTCTATAACCGCGCGCCGGGCGATGTCATCGCGGCCGGCGCACCGATCGCGGACGTGCTCGTGCCCGAATGGGGCGGAGCGCAGCTCGAATATCGCGCGGTGCAGCGGACCGGCAATGCGGCGCTGATCGCCGCGTCGCGGCAACGGCTGCGGCTGTTGGGAGTCACGGGTGCTTCGGGGGGCAGCGGTACGACGACCATCCGCAGCCCGATCGGCGGAGTGATCCAGACGCTCGACGTGCGTCGCGGTATGACGCTGACCGCCGGGCAGACGCTGGCGCAGGTGTCCGGGCTCGGCACCGTCTGGCTCAACGCGGCCCTGCCCGAAGCACAATCTGGCGGGGTACGGGTGGGGCGCCCCGTCCGCGCCGAATTGACGGCCTTTCCCGGCGAGAGCGTTTTCGGGCGCGTCATTGCCATCCTGCCGACCGCGCAGGCCGACAGCCGGACGCTGACGGTACGGATCGAACTGCCCAATCGCGGCGGCCGGTTGCGCCCGGGCATGTTCGCCACTGTCCATCTTGGCGGCGATGCCGGATCGGGGCTGTTGGTGCCGAGCGAGGCCGTGATCCGCACGGGCAAGCGCGACCTGGTCATGGTCGCGGGCCCGGGCGGCCGCTACCATCCCGTCGAGGTCCGGCTCGGCCGCGAGGGCGGCGGCAAGACCGAGATCCTCGCCGGTCTGGGCGAAGGCCAGAAAATCGTCGCTTCGGGACAGTTCCTGCTCGATTCCGAAGCGAGCGTCAGCGGCATCGATGTGCGGCCGCTCGGCGCGGAACCGATGACTCCAGCGGACAAGCGGCGTTGATCGGCACGGTCATCCGCGCCGCGGTCAAGGCGCGGGTTTTCGTCTTGCTTGCCGCCGCAGCACTGGCCGTGATCGGCATCTGGTCGGTCCGCACGACGCCGCTCGATGCGCTACCCGACCTGTCCGACGTCCAGGTCATCATTCGCACCAATTATCCAGGCCAGGCGCCGCAGATCGTCGAGAATCAGGTCACCTATCCGCTCGCGACGACCATGCTCTCGGTGCCCGGCGCGCGGGTCGTGAGGGGTTATTCCTTCGTCGGCGACAGCTTCGTCTACATCCTCTTCAAGGATGGCACCGACCTTTACTGGGCCCGCAGCCGCGTGCTCGAATATCTCAGCCAGGTGCAGGGCCGTCTGCCCAAGGGCGCAACCGCGTCGCTCGGCCCGGACGCCACCGGGGTCGGCTGGGTCTATGAATATGCGCTCGTCGACGAGTCCGGACGTCACGACCTGTCGCAACTGCGCAGCATCCAGGACTGGTTCCTGCGCTATGAGCTCAAAAGCGTACCCGGCGTCGCCGAGGTCGCCAGCATTGGCGGGATGGTCCGCGAATATCAGGTCGTGCTCGATCCGGCAAAGCTCGCCTCCTACGGAGTCACCCAAGCCGAGGTGAGCGACGCGATCGACCGCGCCAATCGCGAAGTGGGCGGATCGGTGGTCGAGATGGCCGAGGCCGAATATATCGTCCGCGCTACCGGCTACCTGCGCTCGCTCGACGATTTTCGCGCGGTTCCGCTGAAGACGAGCGCGGGCGGCGT
>JBKJQK010000264.1:0-6997 GCA_046594095.1 Anaerolineae bacterium
CGTTCGCCGGCGACGACGTTCCATGACATGCGCTTCGCCATCGCCAGGCCGGTCTCGATCAGGGCCTGTTTGGCTTCTGGCGTGCGCGGCAACCCATCAATGATGAACCACGAGGCCGCGTCGGCGGCGCGCTGCTCGACCTGATTGCGCTCGGGGGTGCCGATGTTCATCGGATTGCCGCCGGCCAGATCGCCCAGCGCGGTGTAGCCAGCCACCATGACATTGTTGAAGGGGCCGGCGCCCTCGCCCAGATCGCGGATCGCCCAGCGGGCGAAGCCCACACAACCGCATGAGTCGCTGACCACGCACAGGGCGCCGGCCGAGAGTGGCTCCATCTGGGCGATGCCGAACGGCTCGTAGATGCTCTGGCCAAACTCCAGGTCCGTGCCCGCCCGCAGGTCGTTGAAGCGCATGTCCTCGGGCATCAGCGCGCCCACCCGGTCTCGGTCCCACCCGAACTGATTGATCAGAATGATGCGCGACGAACGGGCGGTCGCGTTGAACTGGGCGATTCCCCGATATAGAATGTCCTCAGGGTCGACCAGATCGGGCCAGCCCGCTTGGTGATTGCGCGGCCAGCCATACGCCTGGCTCATCCGCCAGACGTCGGCGCTGGGGCGCCCCTGCGGCCGGACCGATGTAAGCATAAACAGAACCGCTGTCTCGCCCCTCCAGGACAGGTGGCCGTCGAGTTTCTCCATTACCCGGATATCGCGCCACAGGCCTTTGCTGGGCACCATCCGGGTCACGTGCGAAAACACCCAGGTGGGCGTCGCGCCAGTGAGCCGGCGGGCGAACTCTTTCAGCCGCGCACTCGACAGCCGCGTGTCACCGAGCGAGATGGGCTTACTGGGCACGCCGTTATAGATCAGCCCGATGGGCTTGCGCAGGAGATTGGGGTGCATGAAGCGCAACTCATCGACGACCAGGTCGCCGACCGCCATCACCACATCGCACTGAGCGGCGGTTCGGACCATCCCGTGCTTGAAGTAGCCGCTCTGGTCGCCAAAGACCTGATCGCCGATGAGCCCCATCGGCAGGGCCTGGCGCAGCACGTTGTAGAAGCGCGTGTCATGGCCGCCGTCGCCCTCCACCAGCGCACGAGCAGTTGGCACCTCGTGGGCGACATAGGCGCTCCGATATCCGCCCGGCCGGGACAGTTCGAGCCCGTACCAAAGCGGCAGGCCCATGAACTCGTGGCAGACCACCCAACGAGGTTCGGGGGCCGCGCTGCCATCCAGAATCGTATTCAGCGCCGCGGCGGCCGGCTCGGCCATCCGCATGAAGTGATTGAACTCGTCGGCGCCGCCGTATTTGCCGCTGTCCAGCCCAAACCGGCGCCAAACGTAGTACTTAAACCCATCGTAACGGTCGGCCCGGGGCTCTGAAGCATCGATGAGCAATAGCTCGTGGGTGGCCCCGTCGAACTGGCGGGTGGCATAGCACAGCCGGACCCCAAACGCGGCCTCGACTCCGCCAAGCAGTTCCGCCAGGCCGGGATCGCAGGCCAGCATGCCCCGATCCGGGAAGTAGCGCACGAACAGGTTGTTCCGCGCCGCGAACAGGCGCTCCATCTCGGCCGGATCGCGGGTGTCCATCGGTCCGACGACGATACTCCGCTGGACCTTGGCGAGATACCCCGGCGCGCTGAGCAAGCCATCCAGGACGGCCCCGATCCCGCCGAGTTTGAAGGCCGCCTCGTGCGTGGCGTGGATGAGGGTGGGCATGCTGGCAGTTTATCCGTCCCGGCGCGGGGACGCAAGCCGCGAATGACCGTGGACGGCAGATACGCAGCGGTGGTCCGCCGTCATTCAAGTACGATACGCCCTCATGGCCCTCACCGACGCCGAGCGCTGGAACTTCCGCTACCGAGACCCCAAAGCCAAAGGCTTCACCGAGCCGGCTGCGCTGCTGGTTGAGCATTCCGCGCGGTTCCTGACTCGCGGTCTCGCCCTTGACCTGGCGATGGGGCTGGGCGGGAATGCAGGATTCCTGATGTCGCAAGGGCTGACCGTCATCGGCGTCGATATCTCCGAGGTCGCCGCGCGGGCGGCGCGGGCGCGCCTGCCTGCGCTGAATGCCGTTGTGGCCGATCTCGAGTGCTTCGACCTGCCGGCGGGTTGCCTGGATGTCATCGTCATGTTCCGCTATACCCAGCGCTCGCTCTGGCCGCGCTTTCGGCGCTGGCTGCGGCCGGGCGGATGGGTCGTCATTGAGTCGTTTGGCGAAGCCAGACGCGCCGCGATGCCCAATGCCGACCCGTCCTATTTTCTCCGCTCGGGCGAGCTGCGCGCCGCCTTCGGCGACTGGCGGATCGCGGCCTGCTACGACGCGCATTCGGCCCGGCCGGATTGCGCGGGGATTGTGGCGCAGCTGGTTGACCACTGACGGCGGACCGCCGACTTTCCAAACCTTCCGCGATCCGCCGTCCGTGGTCAGATAACTGTCAGCTTCTTTTCGGCCTTCGCTTCATACACTCTTTGCGACGGACATCCCGGTCGCAAGGAGTATTGCATGACAGCACCCAAAATCAGGGCCGATTATGAAGCGCTCGGCGATATCGGCGGCCGATTCAGCCGGGCCGCCGACGAAAACCAGATCGCGCTGCGGGCGCTCGAGCGCCGAAAGACCGAACTGCAAAACGGAGAGTGGATAGGCGTCGGCGCGCGGGCCTTCTACGCCGAGATGGACGCCGCGGTGCTGCCCGCCATGCTCCGCGTTGTGGGCGCGCTGAGATCAGCCGCCGATTCGGTCTACCGCATCCGCGCTCAGTTTCAGCAGGCTGAGGCCGACGCCTCGGTTGTGCTGCGGCGCATGCCGGAAGGTCTGGGCATCGTTCTGTCGCCGACACCGTCGCCGAAGCCGGCCCCGCCGGCGGACGCCCAGACACGCCCGCCAAAGGCTGACCCGCCGTTGCCCGAACACGGATTCACTACGCCGGTGCCATTTCCAATCGGTTTTGGGATCAGCCAGTTTTTGTCGGGCATGGTTCAGTATGGTCCAAAGGCGCTTCGAAGCGCGGCCAAGACCACCCTCCCGATCCTCAGTGTTGGGATGAATGCGCTGAAATACCGCGCGGCGGATGCGGATGGATCGTTTGACTGGAGCCGCTTCCTCATCGCCACCGGGAAAGACTTGGTCTTCAATGTGGCCAAGGTGCCCCTCGCTGCGGCCTACGACGCGGGTCTCGGATTGACCGGCCTCGGTTCCGGCGCCATGGTCGGAATTGGCGCGGGTGTCGTCGGCGTCGTGCCTGGCGCGGCGGCTGGCGCGGCGGAGGGCCTTGTCGTCGGCGCGCCTCTGGCGGGGTTGGCTGCCACGATCACGCTCATGGGGGTCGACATGGTTCTGGGTGACCGGATTGTCGATGGTCTCGACGACCTGTATCAGCAGCGCGTCCGCCCATATCTTTTTCCGGGTGTGTCTGGCAAGAGCCAATCCCCCATCACGACACCCACCCCAACGATGACGCCGGCGCCTTCACTGGCCCCAATTCCCGCGCCATGATCACGCCGGAACTCCTCGACGCCGAACGGCGCCTGGCATGCCACCCGGTTGGGCGCCGTTCTACGGATGCCTGGCTGGTCGTAGCCTGGCTGGCCGAGTCGCTCGTGTGTGTTGCGGCCTGGCCGGCCGCTGCGCCTGACGCCGAGAGGTGGGTTATCGGCGCTGCGCTGCTGGGCGCGCAGTTCTTCAACTTCGCGCTTGCCTGGCGCTATGCGGGTGGCGGTGATCCGTCCAGACAGACCGTCAAGCAGGTCTGCGAAGCGGCCATGTGCGCGGCCAGCGTGGCGAAGTGCGGGCTGCTGCTCGTCGCCCGGGCCGGGCCGGCGTTCTGGGCCATGCCTGTGTTGTTGACGTTGTGCGGGTTGGCCTGGGCGATCGAGTCTGTCTCAGCCGCGCATCGGGCTGGGCGCCATCCCTGCGCGCATTTCCTGCGGCTGGTCCCGGGCAATCCGCGCCCGGCGCCGGCGACGTACTGGGAGTCGAGCTGGCGCTTTGACACTGCCCTGGCGCCCGCCTGCGTGGCCTGTGTCATCGGCGGCTGGCCGGCTGGCGTGTTGGCGGCCGGGGATGCGTTCCTGAGCGGTTTGTTCATGGTTTTGGCGCTTGCGCTCGCCGCCGTGTGGTGGTTGAGCATGTTGCGCCTGTGTGTGACGTTGCTGTATCGGGCCGGGCTCAATGCGCGTCTGGCCGTCCAAGGAGAACTGCGATGAGTCATCGATTGGCCGCTCTGCGCCTGTCCACCGGCGAACTATGGGTGATCCTGAACGAATTGAACATGGGTGGCGGCCTGCTCGGGGCCGAGGAGGCGTTGCTGGCCCAGGCTGACGCCGACCAGGCCGCGCTATTGCGGGCGGGGCGAGACAGCCTGGTCGCGCGCGGGTTACTCATGCGTGATGACGCAGGCCGCCAGTCGGTTGCGGCAAGTGTCCGAGCCCTGATCGAGCGCAGTTCGCATCCAGCGGCAGCGATTTGGCTGATACGCAACTCGGGGACAGGCGCCCCGGCTCAGACCTACATTGCGCTCAGCGCCGACGGCGGCGTCGCGTATCGCCCGGATCCGGCCGGCGTCCACGACTTCATTTCGGTCCCGAACCCGAGCGTGCTCACCGCCTTGACCAAGGCGGGGATTGATCCGTTGCCGGCTTGTGATGGCATTCGGCCGCGGGTGTGGCTCGCGCCCACGGCGGTGCTGGGGCGAGTGGCCGAAGGAACCGATGGCAACGATGACGACCAATCCCATGTGAGCGCGCTGATCGGCTGCGGGTTTTCGGCCCACGACGCGACCGCCTTCGTCGCCGCGGTGGCCGGGTCGGAGCTGCGCGGGGCGCTGACAGGCTTTGCGCTCGGGCGTTCGGGCATCTCGCTCACCTGGCTCGGACATGCGGGCGCGATCTGGACGGTTCGACTCGACGGCGATTCAGGCCTGTCGTTGCTGCGCCGGTGCGGAGGCGAGGCCGCCCGCCAGCAGGCGGCGACTGTCGCGGTGGATATTGCGGAGTTGGTGTGGGCGGCGCGTGGCTCTGCGCGCGGTTAGAAACCGCGCGCAACATGAACGAAGTCCCTGCGGGACTGGTTATTCCGCCGGGCTCGACCGTCAGTCCCGCAGGGACTTCTTTCATGTTGCGAGGCACTTCAAGTGCCTCGTCAACTGCAGTGAATTGTGAAGGGATGCAAGAATCATGGGAACACCGTACCATCAACTCCACCTGCATTGCGTGTGGTCCACCGCGCAACGGCTGCCGTTGATCACTTACGAAGTGGAGGAATCACTCTACTCGGCGATCGCCTGGAAATGCGCCAGCATGAGGTGCAAGCTTCTGGCGATTGGAGGGGTCGAGGATCATGTTCACATTGCGGTTCGGCTTCCGACGACGGTGGCGGTCGCTACGCTCATGAAGGAAGTCAAAGGCGCCTCATCCCATTTGATGAATCACGCGATCCAGCCTGCGGTGAGGTTTGACTGGCAGGACTGCTACGGCGCGTTCACCTTTGCCCGGAGAAGTCTTGACAGCGTTATGGCCTATGTCAAGAACCAAAAGGCCCATCATGCGAACCGAAGGTTGATTGAGGAGTTTGAGTTGGATCAGTTTCGGACCTAGCCACAACGCGGGCGGGCATGCGCTCGAAGCCCCGCGCAACATGAACAAAGTCCCTGCGGGTCTGGTTATTCCGCCGGGCTCGACCGCCAGTCCCGCAAGGAATTTCTTTCATGTTGCGCGGGGCTTCAAGTGCCTTGTGGCCAGCCTGAGCTGATGCGGGTAGCCAAGCGGCTACTCCCGAATTCGGCAATTCCTAGCGGCACGCCTCCACAAACCCATCAAACAGCGCCTGCATTTCGGGATGATGGAGCAGCGCCTCGGGGTGCCACTGGACGCCGACGCCAAACCGATGGCCGGTCAACTCGATTGCCTCGACGATGCCGTCCGGCGCCAGCGCCGTCGGCCGCACCCGCGCGCCCAGCCGCGCGATCGCCTGGTGGTGCAAGCTGTTCACGTTCAGGATCGGCTTGCCGAGAATCCGCGATAGGTGCGACTCCTCGGCGATCTGGACCGGGTGGGCGAGATGATCGTCCGGATAACCCGGGGAGTAGGTGTGCTTCATTGCGCCCGGCGCGCGGTTCACCTCCTGGTGCATCGTCCCGCCCATTGCCACATTGAATATCTGGGCGCCCCGGCAGATCCCAAAAAATGGGCGATCCTCATCCACCATCGTCTTGAGCAGGGTCAGTTCAACCCGGTCGCGCTCGGCGTCGATCCCACCCGTCTCGGGCTCGAGCGCGGCCGCGTAGTGGGCCGGCGCGATGTCTCCGCCGCCTGAAAACAGCACCCCGTCGAGGGCATCGGCAATGGCTCGCACGGCATCATCGGGCAAGTTGTACGGGATCAGAACCGGCAGTCCGCCGGCCCGCTCGATCCCGGTCACGATCCCCTCGACCAGCGTGTCGAGGTCGGCTCGGATCGGATCCGTCGCGGAATGGATCGTGATGCCGATCAAAGGTCGTCTCACGATCCGGAGACCTCGCCAATCAGCTTGTTAAGATCGTATGCGGCGGCCGGCTCGGCAGCCTTGAGGGCGTCATAAGCGGCGAAGAAGCGGGCCAGCTTCTCATCCTTCGGGCCGGGCTCGGGGGCAATGTCGATCGCGCCGACCAGCAGCATCCGGGCCAACAGCTCATCGAACCCCTCGCGGTTGAAGTAGGTGACGCCCCCAAATTCGTTGACCCGCCAGTGATTGCGCACGTCGGGGTCGCTCGCAAGCGCGCGCGCGATCGCCGCCGCTTCAGCCGCCGTCTTGCGGTGCCAATCCTGATGGCTGACCAGAGCCTTGATGAGGGCTACCGAGCGCCAGGCCTCGTCGGTCGAGCGTCCAAAGTCGCGCAGGGCGGCCTCGATGATGCCGCTCAGCCGCCACTCGTCCATCCGGGCCCGCCCGAGCGCGGCGGGATCGGCGGTTTGTCCGGCCGGGGCCAGCTTGCCCAGCATGTGGGTGA